>DAOWMZ010000105.1 GCA_030642845.1 Candidatus Zixiibacteriota bacterium | reverse complement strand
TGTTCCTTGCTGCGGGGTCGATTATTCATGGAGTTCATACTAATGACATCCGGGAAATGGGTTGATTGTATCCCAAGATGAAAACAACAGCTATCACTTTTATGATTGCTTCGCTTTCTATTTCGGGTATTTTCCCATTGTCCGGGTTTTGGTCCAAAGATGAAATTGTGGCAACGACATTGCATCACCCGGTCTTTTTTGTCTTTACGCTGTTGATTGCCTTTATGACTGCCTTCTATATGTGGCGGCTTTGTTTCCTTACCTTTATGGGTACTCCCCGTGATCAACACCGTTTTGATCACGCTCATGAGTCCCCCAAAACTATGACCGGTCCGCTTGTATTTCTGGCAGTTCTTGCTGTTGGAGCCGGATGGGTTGGTATCCCCTGGTTGCATAATGGGTTCGCGTCGTTTGTTTATCACGGTTCCGTTGCACCGGAACATCATGCTCCATCAATTGCATTGATGATACTTTCACTCTTTGTTGGTCTTTCCGGAATCGGGTTGGCATATTTGGTTTACCTTAAGAAATTAATTTCAGCCGATGCAATTGCCAACCGCTTCAAACTGCTTTATAAATTATCTTACAATAAATTCTATTTTGATGAAATATACGAAGTCATCCTTCTAAATCCTGTAATGAAAATAGCCTCTCTCATGTGGAAATTCGATGCCGGTATCATTGATGGCCTTGTTAATGGAGTAGCTTGGGCTACCATACTCTGGTCGGATTTGAAAATGTTATTCGATACATGGGTTATTGATGGGGCTGTTAACGGAGCCGGTTGGGTTGTAAGAGAAACTGGTAATTTACTGAGATTCATCCAGAATGGCCAGGCGCAGTTCTATGCCCTGACAATTGCCACTCTGGTTGTTCTTATTGGAATATTTAAATTGGAATTCGTACGCATTGACTTGGATTGGCCGATTATTACGACCATTTTTGTGGTCGGGGTTCCTTTGATTTTCATTGTGACCCGTTTAGCCTGGAATAATCAGGACGACAGTAGCGACCCAGCCCAGGATAAAAAAGCGTAGAGGAGGATAGATTGTAGCATGTTATTGAGTTCACTTATATTCATTCCGATTCTGGGGATGATCGTGGTGATGCTAATGCCAAAAGGCAGCGACAAAGCCGTCAAATGGACAGCAACCCTGATTAGTGCCATCCCTATGATTGTGTCCTTCTGGATTACCTGGGACTATTTTACCAACTTTGCTCATTCATCAGCAATGGCTTATGTTGAAGGACCGTTCAGTTGGATTTCGACTCTTAATGTTCAATACTATCTTGGGGTTGATGGTATTTCAGTACCGATGCTGTTCCTGACCGGCCTTTTAAGCACAATTTCATTGATGGCATCATTTGGTATTAAAACAAGAGTTAAAGAATATTTCGCCTTCTTCCTGTTACTCGAAGCAGGTATGATGGGTGTTTTTGTATCACTGGATTTCTTCCTCTTTTATGTCTTCTGGGAAATCATGCTGGTACCGATGTATTTCCTGATTGGTATTTGGGGGGGACCAAGAAAAGAATACGCTGCAATCAAGTTCTTCTTATATACACTATTCGGCTCGATCTTTATGCTGGTAGCTATTTTGATTCTCTATTTCACTTCCGAACCGCATACTCTTAATATGATGACTCTAATTGAAACATCTCCCAATCTGACGCATACTCTGCAGATGGTTTGTTTCATCTTTTTCTTTGTTGCATTTGCTATCAAAGTTCCGGTCTGGCCGTTCCATACCTGGCTGCCCGATGCTCACGTGGAAGCACCGACTGCTGTTTCTGTCATCCTTGCCGGCGTTCTGCTTAAAATGGGAACTTATGCCATGCTTCGTGTCAGTTGGCCGATGTTTCCCTCGGCTTTAAGGGAGTTGTCTTTCTGGATAGCTGTATTGGGTGTTATTGGAATTATTTATGGCGCCTTGGTATCTATGGCGCAAAAAGATTTAAAGAAGCTGGTGGCCTATTCATCTGTATCGCATATGGGTTATTGTATGCTGGCTTTGGGAGCCTTCTCATCGGTTACCGCTATGGCTGGAGTTATGTTCCAGATGGTCTCCCATGGTTTAATCACTGGCGCATTATTCCTATTGGTGGGCGTCCTTTATGACCGTGCTCACACTCGTGAGATTGCAGCTTTTGGCGGTCTTGGTGCTCATTTGCCGATTTATACCGGGGTGATGGTTTTGTTTGGTATGGCCGCGTTAGGCTTGCCGGGTATGTCCGGATTTGTTTCAGAATTTATGATTTTTGTTGGAGCATTCGGTGCTCTAAATAAAGTGTTGGTTGGAATTTCTGTTCTGGGTGTTGTGCTCGGTGCCGCTTATATTCTGCGCATGATACAAAATATTTTCTTAGGTGAATTTGATTCTGCCAAATGGGGCGGCTTAACTGATATCAATGCTCGTGAACTGGCAACTGTTATACCGCTTGGTATTCTTACATTAGTTATCGGAATTTATCCAAAACCGCTGGAAATTTTGATGTCAGCGACCTTGCAAAACCTTGTTAATTTGATGGCTAGATAAAATGGAATTTGTACTGCCCGAATATAGCCTGAGAATAATGTCCCCGGAGATATTTCTGTTTATCTGGGCATTGGTAATTATTACCTATGATGTAGTTACCAAAAGGAAAAACGGATCATCAACAGGTTATCTGGCATTACTGGGTTTAATGATAACCGGACTGCTCTTGGCCTTTAGTGGTAAAGGGGTGGGATTCGGTTCAATGTTCTACAATGACAACACTTCCATTTTCTTTAAAATAATTTTCCTCGGTGCGGCCTTTATGGCTATTGGAAGTTCGTTTGGAATTACTACCAATAAGATTGTTAACCATCGGGGTGAATTCTACGGATTGATGTTGTTATCAACCGTTGGGATGATGTTCCTGGCTTCATCAAATGAACTTCTCTCACTCTATATCGGTCTGGAACTGACAACAATTCCACTTTTTGTATTGGCTGCCTTTTTCAAAGATAACAAACTTTCTGTCGAAGCCGGAATAAAATATTTTATTATAGGAGCTTTTTCATCGGCGTTATTGCTTTATGGAATTTCATTCCTTTATGGCATGTCCGGTACAACGGATATTGTTCAGATGAAAATTAATCTAGCTATAACCCATCTCACTTTCCAAAACATTGGTGTTATTTTAATATTGGCAATTGTCATGTTAGTTGCCGGGATTGGCTTTAAGTTGGGGCTACCGCCATTTCACCAGTGGGTTCCTGATGTTTATGAAGGAGCACCAACTCCTGTAGCTGCCTTTTTATCCGTAGGTTCCAAAGCCGCCGGGTTGATTGCTTTTGCTAAAATTTTTGTTAACGGGCTTTATGCTTTCCATTCGCCAGACCTATCTCCCAATGATTGGGGGATATTGGTTGCTATTATAGCTGTTTTGGCTATGATAATCGGCAATACTGTTGCTATCAGGCAGACTAATATAAAACGTATGCTCGGTTATTCTGCAATTGCTCAGGCAGGTTATATTATGATTGGTGTTGTTGCCATGAATAAATTGGGGATGTCCTCAATGGGCTTTTACATGTTTGCCTATATGTTTGCCAATATGGGAGCTTTTGCTGTTGTAGCACTTGTTGAAGATAAAACCGGAAGCTGTGAGATTTCTAACTATTCCGGATTGTCCAAAACTTCGCCGATGCTGTCCGGTATATTTGCGGTGTTTTTACTATCGCTGGCCGGTATTCCGCCATTAGCCGGATTTTTAGCCAAGTATTATGTTTTTGCCGCAGGTATTCAGGCTGCCCAATCAAGTCCATCATTAAGCTGGATGTACTGGGTGGTTGGTATTGGGTTGTTAACAACAGTATTTGCACTCTATTACTATGCCAATGTAATCAAGCAGATGTATTTCTCTAAAGAAGCCTCACCATACACTATTAAATTCTCTGTTCCCTCTTTGACTGTTTTATTTATTGGGTTGGCGGGTGTCATTATTCTCGGGCTGATACCGGAACCAATTATAAGTTTTACTTCCGACTTCGCAAACTCATTTGGCTTGATACCATAAACCACATTTAGTTCTACTTGACATTTTGCTAATTTCCCGATAAAATCAGTTATATGGAAGTATTAATCTCGTGCTAAAGGTTTGACCATGGCTGGATTTACCGGATTGTTAAAAAGATATTTTGTTTCAGGGGTACTGGTAGTTGTCCCGCTTATCCTGACTTATATAGTTTTAAAATTCCTTTTTGAGACAGTCGATGGTATCCTTCAGCCTCTGATCCATAAATTATTCGGATACTTTGTCCCGGGGTTAGGGATTGCGATAACACTTCTTCTTATTCTTCTTACCGGTATTCTAACTCGGAATTATGTTGGTGCCAGAATATATAAAATTGGAGAACGCATTCTAACCAAACTACCAATTATCCGCCCCATTTATTCATCTGCCAAGCAATTGCTGGAATCTGTAACCGGACCAAGTGTAAAATCATTTAAGGAAGTTGCCCTGGTGGAATATCCCCGAAAAGGATCGTGGGTGATAGGCTTTATATCTAACCATTTTACAATTGCGATAAATGAAAAGAAAATAAATCACATCTCAGTTTTCGTCCCATCAACTCCAACTCCAATTTCAGGAATGGTAGTAATTCTTCCGGTTGAGGATGTACATCCGATCGATATGACAATTGAAGAGGGAATTAAATTTTTGGTCTCAGGTGGAGTTGCTGCCCCGGATTTGATAAAAACAAAAAAAAATCTAAAGATAAAGAGGGTATAGTCCGTGAAATTAGCTAACCTTTTGATGGATCGGCGTATTAATATTGATCTGAAAGCGCATACTAAAGAAGAAGCGGTTCTGGAACTGCTGGATATGATCAAGGCTGAAGGGTTATCACTTGATTATGACGAGATTCTCAGATCAATTCAAGAAAGAGATGAAGTCGAGAGTACTTCGTATGGCCATGGTTTCGCTTTTCCCCATTCCAGGACAAACGCAGTCTCCGAGCTTTATATTCTGATTGGTATTTCCAAAAACGGTCTGTGTGATAAAACCCCTGACAACATTCCGCTTCATGCAGTATGTCTGCTTTTAACTCCATCGACGATCGCTAAACTATATTTGCAAACTCTGGCCGGGTTGGCATCGTTTGCCCGCATGGAAGGAACACTTGATGTACTTCACACTGTCAGAAACTCCCTTGATCTTATAAAATATATCAGCGATACCAATGTCATGGTTGACAAGGAACTGATGGTCAAAGATGTCATGCGCCATAATGTGGTTTCGGTAAAACCGGATGATACTCTTAAGGAAGTTGCGAATCAGATGTTCCGGAACCGTCTTTCGGCTCTGGCGGTTGTTGATCAGAATAATAAACTGTTGGGAGCAATAAGCGATCGTGATTTAATCAAAGCAGCTTTGCCGGATTATAAAACACTGATTTCCAATCTTAATTATTCTATGGATATTGAGCCATTCGAGGAGTTGCTCAAACGTGAAGATAAAATCAAAGTTTCACAACTCTATCGTGATGATTATGAAGTAACCACTCCCAATACCCGGATTGTGGAAGTTGCAGCAATGATGATTTTTAAGGATATTACGAGAGTTTTTGTTACTTCTGAAGACAATCTTGTTGGAATTCTCCTTAGAAAAGATATTGTTAATATGATAATCAGGGGTTAAGAATCCGTTTAATTTATAAGAACGGACATTAGCATACTATAGATGAGCATCTCAGTAAAAAAATTTGATATAGATCCATATTTATATCTGATACCAATAATTACTTTTTTTGCCAGTTTACCGGGATTATATCTGGGTTTTTCCCATACCCATATTGAACCACAAAATGGTGTATTATTTTTTGGAATAGCCATTTTTGCGGCTGCTTTTATTCTTTCATGGGCGGCTGAAGCTGCTCAAATGGACATATCTGAATCATTGGCAGTTGCCATTCTGGCTCTGGTAGCAGTTATGCCGGAATATGCGGTTGATTTTGTGTTTACCTGGAAAGCGGCTCATGATCCTCAGCAGGCTCATTATGCCATTGCCAATATGACCGGAGCTAACAGATTGCTGGTCGGTTTGGGATGGCCTTTGGTTTTATTTATATTTATCCTGGCCAAAAAGAAGAAGAAAATTGTATTGGATAAGACTCAGAGGGTAGAAATATTCTACCTCGCTATGGCTACTATTTACTCCTTTACCATCCCTTTAAAAGGTGAATTAAATCTGATTGATACTTTGATTCTGGTTACCATGTTTGTCATGTACACCAGACGTATTGCCGGGATGGAGACAGTTGAGCCGGAATTGGTTGGTCCGGTTAAGATTATAGCCAACTTGTCAACTATCCCCAGAAGAATCTCTACTATATTACTTTTTTTATATTCAGGGGCGGTTATCTTTTTTGTAGCGGAACCATTCGCTGAGTCATTAGTGAATACAGGAGCAGCCTGGGGGATTGATGAATTTTTCTTAGTTCAATGGTTAGCCCCGATTGCCTCCGAATCACCTGAGTTTATTGTAGCCGCTACCTGGGCATTCCGCGGTAATGCCGGATCAGCTCTGAAAGCTCTTATATCATCAAAAGTAAACCAGTGGACGTTATTGATAGGTACAATACCCTTGGTTTATGCCATTTCCGGAC
>DAOWMZ010000258.1 GCA_030642845.1 Candidatus Zixiibacteriota bacterium | reverse complement strand
TCTTTCAAATTTCGAAGGGAGTCCTGTTTTTTATCCTCGCCTATCGGTCCTCCCTGCCTTAACCATCACTATCACTCACCTTGGCAGTATGCAGGTAACAGGACGAAAAGCGGCTGAATATCGATATGGATTTCTTTAAGGGAGTTGGGCTACAAGTTTGTGGTGAGGGTAAAGTCGGTTTTAATATCAGAGTTTTAGGTATCTTTGTTGTACTATGGATCCTGCTGCAATTGAAAAAGAAATAGTATCAAGATTAATGCCAATCAATCCTGAGAGAATTATTTTGTTCGGGAGCTATGTTTACGGGAATCCAGATAAGAATAGTGATTTAGATATTTGTATTATTACAGATTCAGAGATATCCAAATCAATGAAGAAAAAAAGGATCAGGTTTTTATTGAAAGGTATAACGATTGCAAAAGATATTCTAACTCCTACTGTTGAGGAGTATGAATTTTACAGGAAAGAAGTTGGTTCTGTGTATATGGAAATTGATAAAAAAGGCAAGATCCTATGGCCGAATTCATAAAGCATTATGAAGTTTTGCTCAATAAGGCGAAAGTCGATTTAAAAGCTGCACTCAATCTCCTTGATGACATCAATAATGGGGATTTAGAACTTGATTATGAAGTAGTACTTTTTCATTTGTGCTGAGAAATTCATGAAATCTATATTAGCGTTTCATGAGATAGATTATCCCAAAGTACATGACCTGGAAAAACTTGCGAACCTATTGAAAGAGAACCATGTCGCAACTGGATTGGATATTGAATTGCTCATTGAGCTTTCTGATTATGCGGTGGAAGGTAGATATGCATTTCTGCAAGAAGAGATTGAGGACATTGAAAAGCATATCAACATGTTAGTTAACGCATTAAAGGCTCCATATATTTAGATTATTTCTTTTTTATCGGAGCGAACCAAGCTTGAGAGCTCACTGAAAGTAATCAAGGCTTTGAGTTTTAGATTTCCCTTTCATGACAGTTGGTAAGTGAGCATTACAAGTTACAAAAGAAGTTTCTTTGGTCGATTTAATGGGATTTTTAATCCTGATATCTGTATAAAAATGAAGCAGCCGACATTAAGCCAGTTTAAGGCAACATTAAAGGATTTGATAGATGATATCTCTGTCGGTAAACTAAAAAAAATTATTGATTCTGTGGCAGAAGAAACACGAACAGAAAACCGTTTGGATTTTCTTATAATGGTAGAGCAAATAATTTCGGGCAATTGTAAAACGCCAGGTGAAAAAACCATACCGGTGTTAACTCCCGAAGCCTTATTTGAAAAAATTGAGAGCTATGTCAAGCGCATGGAAAATGGCGAATTCTTTGATGAAGAGCGCGATTATGAGGAGTACCACAGGAATGAATACCGTCATTACAGAAATAACTACGATTATTATGAAGAAGATACCGACTTCTCAACTGAGGAATATGTTTTAGAGATGGAAGACTTGTTAGAAAAGACGCAATCATTCTATAGCCATGATGATATTGATACTGCCAAGAAATCCTATCAGTCAATCTTCAGTATTATCGATGATGAAATCTATGAGTATGAAGAATATTTCATCCACGGATTTTCATTTAAGGAAGCACTCGGTGAGTCGTTTTACAACAGTCACAAAATTCAATTTCTACGTACATTTTACCTTAGTAATATTGAATCCGATCAAACTGCTATATTTAATTTGTTTATCAAACAGCGTTCAATTTATCTGTCCAACATTGTTGATGCTGAAAACAAACAATTAAAAGGAATTGACGGATTTACTGACGCCTATATTTCACACCTTTCAAATCAGCCTGAACATGCCAGGCATCTTGTTGATGCTCTTTTTGTAAATGGTGGAATTGAAGAACTCAGGTGTTTCGCTTATAAAAAAGCTAATAAAATTCCGGCCGTATTTCTGGCTTTTTTCAGTGAACAAAAAGAACGGGATACCAAAAGTGATGAATTATTAAAAATTGCCCTGGATGGAATTCAACTTATCCCGGAAAAATTTGCATCCCGGTCAATATTAAGCAACGATATTATTTTAATCGCGCAAAAAGAAGGGGATAAAGAATTGTTGCTTACGGGTTACTCCTCTGCATTTTACAGTAACCCTACAATTGCTAATCTCGATGCCTACCTGGGATATATTGCACAGCATTCAATCAGGGATGAATTAGACAGATTGGAATTATTTTTAGCAGGCAGAAAGGATGTTATGAAGAATAAGGAAGGATATTTCAGCTCTCATAGTTCAATTGACGCCTTTTCAACAGCTTCAAGTGATATTTCCAAAACAGGCTATATCATATCTCATTATATTTTTTTTGGTTTAAATGGCCTTCTGAGTTATAATGATGGCAGTATTCTTGGTTTTCAAAATGAAAAGAAATACATACCTGCTATTATGTCTCTATTATTTGTGTCTGTTTCACCACTTGGGAAAGTCGTAATAATTGAGATGCTGTTAGATAAATATTGCTTTGATAATGATTTTGAAGCAAGCAAGAATCTGAAACAATTAATATACAATAAAGCTAGCCAAAATGCGATAGTTAATGTCAACATAACAGAAGAGTTGAAAAGATCTGAAAATATTGCAGTAAACCGGGTTCGTCACATTTTAAAAAATAAACTTCGGGGAGGATATGAAAGTTCCTGTCTGTTATTGGTAGCATGCGCCGAGGCCAAAGAATCTGTAGACCATACCGGTAATCGAATAATAAGAGAGATAGATACTGAATATAAGAGATTTACTGCTTTTAGAAGGGAATTAAAAGCACTAACGCAAAAAAGTCGTTTACTCATAACAGTAAAATAGCTGAAGTATAAGCACATTTAAAAAAACCAGTATCTTTATACAACGGGTGAGACCGACCACCGATCCAAGTACCGGGCAAGAGATTTAAATCCCGGGGCATCAGGAAAATCCTGTAATCAGGAGTGCCAATCTCTTTGTGGCGGTCTCAACTTTTAACTTATCTGTTACCTGTCCAGTTTGTTCTCCGGTTTAAAAAATATTTCCAGCTGGGGATTCCGGTCCAGTAAACAATTTCGGGCCTCCTTTAATAATTCTGTCCTGTTAAAGGCTGTATACAGATATTCGGGGAATTTCCAATTGTTGTATACAACCGCTCCGAATTCATCAATCATTTGCCTCCATGATCCAATTTCTTCGTCAACAGAGGCCAGGACTTCATTAATCGACTCTTCACTGTCCCCCCTGTTACTGCAATTTTCCCTGGTCAGGTTTTTCAGTTTATCAATATTGTCGAGGTCATCTGCAGGATTTAGAATAATGATATAAACCCTTCCTAAATATTTTTTTATTGGTATGTTCTTCAGAATGACTGGAATGACCGGAGCATATATTTCGACTTTCACCTCATACAAATACGGAATATGCAGAAACAGGATATGGTATTCTCCTCTGACCTTATAACATAATGTCCCCGGTCTTGAATACCACCAGACCGCTTCATCTGACGGCAGATGCCTTCCCACGGTGCCGAAGATCCTGAATAAACTATATATGTCATTATACAGTCCGGGATTGGCGTAACGGATGTCGTTAGTGCCACGCGGACCCGATTTTCTTAATACATGGGGATAAATCCGTACCACATAATTCGTCAATAAATTATCCAGGGAACGTTTCCCTGTACCACCGGGTCCGAAAATAAACAAGGTATCTGTAATCATAATAGTTGTCAGGCAACAGAAAAATCACTTTGATGGACACAGGATATCATTCCCCGGATTCATAAAATTAGTTATTTTCCCGCTTTAGGAAACCATTTGCAAAAAGCATTTCAAGGATTATTGCAAGTTCCTAAAAGATATAAGGGCTATAGATCATAAAGGCTTAAAAAGAGCCAGAGGCTATCTTTTATCGGATTTTTGGCGGAAATTGATGGAATCATCAGGAATCATGTTAGAATCACTGCATAGCAACAAGCATAATATATTCTATTTATTGATGTATTCCAAGATTCGTTCACAATCATTGATTCCGCTTCCTTTATTGTTTC
>DAOWMZ010000230.1 GCA_030642845.1 Candidatus Zixiibacteriota bacterium | reverse complement strand
TGTCTCTTTTTTTGTTTCTTCAACATCAGTCATAACTTGTTGAATTTCGGGCTGATTGAACAAAAAGTCAATGGCAATATTGAAAGTAGCATAGCTTCTTTAAAAAACATTTCTGTCTTATTTCCCATAAACTAATACGAAAATATTGCTATTTATCAGCAAATATGAGTATATTAAAAGGAATTAGAAAATTAAAGGTGTTTTAAAATGATTAAAATATTAGATAGAATTAAGAATTTAAGACCATACAAAGCCGGTAAGCCGATTGCCGAACTTGCCCGTGAGAAAAATCTTAAGAAAATTATCAAGCTTGCCTCCAATGAGAACCCACTTGGCCCCTCCCCTAAAGCAGTTGATGCAATCAAGAAGAATGTCTGGAATCTGCATCGATATGTTGATCCTATGGCCAATGAGATGGTAATGGCAATCTCGAAAAAATATAATATCCAGCCACAGCATATTGTCTGCGGTCATGGAACCGATTCATTATTGGCTGATATTGTTTCCGCTTTTTCTGAACCGGGGGATGAAGTTTTGACATCGGAAGGATCATTTATCGGCATTTATGTCAGCACCAATAAACAGGGGCGTGTGTTAAAACAAGTCCCTCTCAAAGATTATTCTTTTGACCTGGATGCTATCTGCAATGCCATTTCGGAAAAAACAAAAATTGTGTTTCTTGCTAATCCGAATAATCCGACCGGAACAATGTTCACCGGTAGTGAATTTGAACAGTTTATAAATAAAGTTCCGGACAATGTTCTTGTTATTCTTGATGAAGCTTACGAGGCCTACGCCAAAGAATTCGAAGGCTATCCGGTGGGTGTGGATTACTGGTATGATAATCTTCTTGTTACAAGAACGCTCTCGAAAGTTTATGGTCTGGGTGGTTTAAGAGTTGGATATACGGTCGGTCCGGAATATCTGATTTCCGCTTTAGCCAAACAGAAGCTTCCCTTTGAACCGAATTGTCTGGCACAGGTGGCAGCGGTTGCCGCATTAAACGATGATGATTTTCTCAATGAAACAGTTGAGGCCAACAGAAGATCATTAAAAACCATGAAAAACAAATTCGATCAACTCGGTATTCCCTATGTAGAAACAGCTACCAATTTCCTTCTGATGCTTATGCCTTCTGAATCGTTTGCAGAGGGTTTCTCTACTAATTGTTTAAATAAAGGCTTAATTTTACGCCATGTTGAACCGTTTGGCGTACCTAATGGAGTGAGGATTAATTCAGGAACCGATGAAGAGACAAAATATGCTCTGGAGATAATTGAGGAAGTTTATACAAATATGTCTTCATCCGCCCCTCCCGGAAAACCGACGACAACCGTTTCTTAAATTGATATCTGGAATATTAAAATATATCATATGTGTATAAACATTATGAGAATAACAATTTGTACACTCTATATATCTCTAATAGTTACTTTTTTCTGTTGTAATATTGCTGCAGAGCCTTATCCCTGGTTAGTCGATTCTAATGACTCCAATTCGATTGAGAATAGGATTCCCTCTCCTGAACGGTTTCATAGAGTTGAAACTGAAACGGGAAGTTTTACCCACTGGCTTAGGAATCTTCCATTGAAAGACAAGGACGCTAAAGTATTTCTTTTTAATGGCCAAAAAAAAGCCAATCAAAACGCTCATCATGCAGTAGTCAATATAGATACCGGAGATAAAGATCTTCAGCAATGTGCAGATGCGATAATTCGTTTACGATCAGAATATTTATTTTCACAAAATAGAATGGATGACATTAGTTTTAAATTCACAAGCGGTGATAATGCCAGTTTCAGAAAATGGATAAACGGCTATCGTCCGGTTGTAAATGGCAATAATGTAACATGGAAAAATATAAATAGGATCGATTCAAGTTATGCATCATTCAGGAATTATTTGGATATAGTTTTTATATATTGCGGAACTTATTCATTGAGCAAAGAGCTAATATCTGTTGATGAGACTACGGAGACATTGCCGGGGGATGTTTTTATTCAGGGTGGTTTTCCAGGGCATGCAATTTTAGTCATTGATGTTGTGCTGGATAATAAAGGAAACAGGCTATGCCTGCTGGGGCAGGGATTTACTCCGGCTCAGGATATTCATATCCTCAAAAACCCTAATAACCCGGAACTAAGCCCCTGGTACGATACAAATTTTGGAAACAGATTGAAAACTCCTGAGTGGACATTTAAGAAAACGGATCTTAAAAGATTTAATGAGCATTAAATCAACAATAATTAAACATCTTATCTGTAGTGAACGCAGATCAAGGGCAGAACCATTTTTCATTTATCAGTTCTGCTTTTAAGCGTGGGCAGGAATCCTTTCCTGCCCATATATTTTTATGTATATAACCGTCAGGAAGGGATTCCTGACGGCGCAAGAAAATATTAGTATGCACTAAATCATATTTAATTACTTGTTTGAATACGCTCTTTTAGCTTTTGTAATCTCTGCTTGGCATCATCTATTTCAAAGATTCCCTGATCAGCATTTTCCCATATACCAAGAAATTTTTCATACTGTTCGATTGCCTTGCGATTCCATCCGGATTCCTCATAAGCCCGCCCAAGAAAATAATATGCAATAACCGCATCAGCCGCAAAATTGACCCGGCTAATATTATACTTACCCAGCATCTCTTCTAATAGCTCAACCCCGCTTTCAAATTTTCCTGCTTTTAAATACCCTCTCGCTATCCAGAGTTTATCGCTGAAACTAAAATAATAATCAATAGACTGCTCAAAGAATATTGTGGCTGAGTTTGACTTCCCTTTGGCTAATTCTGTTATGGCATATATAAATTTGTAAAGCTTATCAGGATTATGAAGTTGTGAATTTTCTAACCCTCTTTGAATATCTATGAGAATACTGTCACTTATATCTGATCTATTGATTTTAATATTAAAGTATGCCTGCAATCCCATAAGTTTGAATTTAAGGCGATCGTTCATTTTTGTTTTATTGATAACCCGAACTGCATCTTCAACTTTTATAATTGCCTCATCAAAATTATGTAAAAACATTCCATTTATCATAGCACATTGACCCAATTTTACTGCTATAGTAGTATCATTGCCTAATTCAAGATGATCAGATTCTATGCCTACTTCGAGAACTCGCAATGCCTCTTTTAATTTACCCTGATAAAGAGGAACACCAGCCAATGCAGTTCGACCGAACGAGCGAATATTTTTATCAGAGTATGAAGCTAAAGCCTGGTATTGCTTTTTTGCTTCGGGATAGTTTTCCAAATACAGATATGTATTACCGAGATTTTTTATCGACATCACAAAGTCAGGATCTAATTCAAGAGCTTTTTTATAAGCATCTACGGCCTCTTCGAGTTTTCCATTGAAGCAATAAAGTTCACCTTTGCTGTCGTAGGGGTTTGATTCATCAGGAGCTAATTCGATATATTTATTTATAGCCCAAATCGACTTTTCAAAATCACCCAGATCATTATAAACATAAGCCATCTCGTTATATGGATCTTTAAACAGAGGATCAATTATAGTTGCCTGTAAAAAAACATCCACCGCTTTTTCAAGCTGGTTGATAGCCATATATCTCCGTCCCAATTGGAATAGGGCTATTTTATCATCCGGCTCATTTTCAACAATTATTTTTAATATTTCCACATAATGACTATCATCCCCTGCAATTTCAGCCTTCAATAAATTCAAATAACTTTTTTCTTTCTGAGTAATATTATCCGAATATTTTTCCGCAAGTTCAGCTAACCGTTTTCGTTCATCACCGGTTTTGCGCCAGGCTAATTCATAGTAGGCTATGGCAAAAGTTGAGTCATACTCCAAAGCTATGCTAAAATTATTTTCCGCTTCACTCCAATAATGCTTTGACAGATTTTCCATTCCGATTAAATAATGCCGGTAGGCATCGGGTGAATAAGTAGTAACATCAGCAACTGCCAAGTCAGGTTCAAGTTCTGCCTCAGCAGGTAATGACAGATCTTTTCTTATCTCTATAGTGAGTTTATCAACAATGGAAAAAATATCGTTATCAATTTCGCCGGTCAATTGCTGGGCTGCTTCTACCTGTCCGGTTTGTACATCAACCAATTGTGACGTTACAACAAATCTCGGTTTTATTTGTAGAATAGATCCCAGCAGCATCCATTTCGCACCTGCTTTTTCAGCCGCCTGGGTTGCGATTTCACGAGTGACTGTTTTCTCCCCTTCTTTGCCTAACATTTTCATCACATCATATAGTCGCTGGCTGGAAACAACTTTAACATATTTTGATTCCGAAAGGTCAGTGATTAAAAGATTGGTCAGGATTTCCCCCATACGTTCAGGATCTTCACGATCAATAAGATTTTCGAAATACATCACTGCCAG
>DAOWMZ010000347.1 GCA_030642845.1 Candidatus Zixiibacteriota bacterium | reverse complement strand
GTCAGGATATAGCTGGCACCGGTAAAATCTCCGGCATGTTCATGTGATCTGATTATAGATGAACCAATTTTACTAGCAAAATGAGTCCAGAACTTCCACTTGCGAATGCGGGAAATATCAATGATAATCATTGCCAGAGAAATGGGAATCATGAGCCCTAACATCTCCCCTTTTGACAGCCCTAAAAAATAATACACTCCAGGAATAACCAATGCTCCCATATGGGTGGTTTTTCTTATAATTTCCCGGCTAAATGGTATCTGAGCCTCAGATGATTCCATGAATATTATTTTTTTCCCAATCGTTCCTTTAGCGATTTCAAATACACGGGTCTTATCTTTCCCGGAAACCTTACATTATAAGATTGATAAAGATCATCCCTGAAATTGGAAAAAACTTTGCGTTTGTTATTCTTTAACAATATTTTTATAATTTCATTTCGAGCTTTTACCACACTTGGCTTATCATATTTTTCCAAAACCTTGATTATCTGATATCCATATTGGGTTTTTACCGGAAAACTTACACCATTTACCGGAGTAATGAGAGCTGTTTTATAGAACACAGAGTCAACATCACGAGGACCAATTCCACCCAAATCAGCAAGTTCTCTTCGAATACTTTCTTCCCCGGGATAATATTCCTGTGCCAACTCAAGGAAATCTACCCCTGCTAATGCTTGATCCCTCAGGAACAGGCCAAAAAGAGAATCGTCGGTGATAATTTGTTGAACCACAAGCGGTTTATCTACCTTGTAATCATCAATATGATCGTTGAAATATTTTTCAATCATCTCCTCTGTAGGAATCCATGATTCACCTCTGCCTTGATTCATTACCATCGATTTTCCGGTGTTATGAATCAGTTCTTTTTTTATTTCAATAACCGCCGACAGAGTGTCAATTTTTCGGGCACGCGCAGCCTGGATCATAATAAGATTTTTAGCAACCTCACCAATCATCTCTTTTTTCATAGCCTTAGTAGTATTATTTACATTATACTTTTTACGGAACGCTTCCTCCAGGGACCTTAAATCGGCATTATCAATTGTGTCCACCCCATTAAGAACACCAACCCATTCCGGCATATCGACCATATAAACATTTGAATCAAGGATAGGCTCATTATACTCCAAATGGATTTCACCCCTTAGTGAATCTATTAATAGAGAAGCCAAAGAATCTGCTTTCATTGAAAAGAGTCTTTTATTGATAGCCTGATATGCTTTGGAATCAAAAGGTGGAACACCTTCTTCTTTTTTGTCCACTATATAAATAATATGCCAGCCATCTGAATCCTTATAGGGCTTCGAATATGTACCCGGTGTCAATGAAAAAGCAATCGAGTCAAAGGGATGTTTATAAATTCCCCTTGCAGTCCAACCCACAAATCCTTTATTAGCTTCGGCAAAATTATCATGAGAATACAGTGAAGCCACTTCGGCAAAGACATCCCCATCTTCGAGTTTATTCCATATTTTATTTGCGTAGATTGAAGTCTCTTCTGCTAACTTTTCAGGTGTGAGAGAACGATAAAATAATGAATCTTCTTCATCTTTAAGAACAAAACCGCTGATTAAAATATGATGAAGGAGTACTTGCTCGGGTTTGGAATATAACTCAGGGTGATCATAATAGAATTTTTCAATTTCGATAGAATCCAGTACCACTCTGTCAAAGATGACTTCTTTAATATAACGCCTAATAAGGTACTCACGGTATCTCTTCTGTAATAAGCGATACTGCCGATAATTACTTCTAATATCTATTTCGTCAGCCCGAAATCCAGCCATACTATCGACAACTATGCTGTCTATAAAATTTTTTACATCTTCAGATGTTAATGTACCGCCAGCAGATACCAGTGTACTCCTTTTCAACTTCTCAAATATCTGCGGCATTGTAAGGGAATACTGATTATCAGCAGTAACAATAACCTGATCATATGTATTGATATTTAAGTTTGAGACAATCTGTCTTTTACATCCACTTAAACAAAAAATAACCATCAAAAAAGCAGTAAATCTTAAGTATGACATATCCTCTCCAAATAATAATTTTAGTGTATAAAGATACGATTTAAGAAAAGGAAATCAACCTCTAAAAAGGAGAGGAAATATTTGAATTTTAAGAACCGGCAGTTAGTGACTCGGATAAAATGTTATCCTTTTTATCAAATCGGTCAGGTTTAAAATTACGAAACTTAACCGTAAATGTTGTCCCGAATCCTTTCTCTGATTCGATATTTATATTCGCTTTTAATGCAGAACAAACACGGTGAACAATAGCCAAACCAAGACCGGTTCCGTTTTTTTTAGTCGAGAAAAACGGCTGGTATATTTTCTTGATATTCTCTACTGAAATACCAGGACCATTATCAATAACATATAAATTAACCTGATTGTTGTCTTCATTATTTACCAACCTGAAAATAACTTCTCCGCCATTGCCTTCAAACGCCTCACAACTGTTTACCGCCAGGTTAATCAATAGCTGCTTTATTAAATCTTCATCCCCGATGACATACATTATAGAATCATTTGCTTCAAACGTAACCTTAATATTATCTCTGAATGCTTCCTGATGGTGCAGAACCTGTATTGTATCATTGATTACATGACAAAGATCAACTTTGTTATAAGCTACTCGGTCAGTTCTGGCATAACAAAGAAATTCGCTTAATATTCGGCTTAAACGATGCGACTCTTTTACGATTAATTCCATCAGTCTGGCATTTTCGCCGGTAACATCCAAATCACTCTGTAATACTTCCACCGACCCTGATATGGCTGCCAGTGGATTGCGGATTTCATGAGC
>DAOWMZ010000093.1 GCA_030642845.1 Candidatus Zixiibacteriota bacterium | reverse complement strand
CAGTAGGGCAGGATCCCAGAGCGATCCTGCCACACGAAGTGTTTTTTTCTGCGCTGTCAGGAATCCTTTCCTGACAGTTCAAGGCAGCATCACTATGGGATGCTGCCCTACTAAGAAACTGAATTTTTAAATTGTAGGGACAGGCCCCTGTGCCTGTCCATCAAAAGGACAACCACTGGGGGTTGTCCTTACAAAAACACATCAAATCAAATAAAAGTAACAATATTAGCTCCCATATTTATCCTTGTCGTTAACTCCAATTTAGTCTAACTTAGATATAAGTATGTCAGAATCAAAAACAGGGATTGTTATTGCCACACGTGGACGGCTTTTTGAAGTCCGAACCGAAAACGGTGATCATATCAAATGCGAAGTCCGCCGGAAGGTTAAGCACGCTATCAAAGGGACAACACCGGTTGCTGTCGGTGATGATGTCAAGTTTACTCCAACACCCGGTGAAAACGGGGCTATCGATGAAGTCCTCGAACGCCGAACTGCATTTTTCCGCCCGATGGTTGGTCAGGAAACCAAAATGCAAATCATTGCTGCTAATCTTGATTGTCTCGGCGCAGTTGTTTCGGTGAAATCACCCCCTCTTAAAACCGGATTAATAGACCGCTTTTTAATTGCTGCCGAAACCGGCGGATTGGTCCCATTGATAATCCTTAACAAAATCGACTTAAAAAAACCTAAAGAGTTTGATCAGATTATAGAAGCATATAAATCACTCGGTTTTGATGTCTTTGCAACCTCCGCCATTGATGATATTGGATTAGATGAACTAAGAAATCGTTTGAAAGATCATCGAACCCTTTTTGCCGGGCATTCCGGAGTTGGAAAATCAACTATTCTAAACCGGCTCATTCCCGGTCTGAATCTTCGTACTCGCAATATTTCAAAATTCAGCAATAAAGGAAAACATACCACGACCAATATTGAAATGTTTGAACTTCCGGGCGGAGGATATGTAGTCGATTCTCCCGGATTAAAAGTGATGGGATTATGGGATGTAGACAAAGATGCTCTTCCATTCTATTATCCTGAATTTGAAAAATATGCAGCAGAATGTCGTTTTCATCCCTGCAGTCATATTCACGAACCGGACTGTGCCGTCAAAAAGGCTGTAGAAGAAGGGAAAATACACGAATTCCGGCATAAAAACTATATCGCTATAGCTAAAACGGTATAAGGTTTTTTTTGGTTTAAGGATCAACCGAAACGCCTCTCTTACCGATACTTAGAGTATATTATGAGTTCAAAAGGAATTGAATTTAAAGTTGGTATTATCATCCTGTTGGGTTTGATTATTCTGAGTAGTTCTTTGTACTGGCTACAGGGATACAAGCTGGAAAGAAATGCTCAGATTATCAACGTCAGGTTTGATGATGTAGGAACCCTTGCACCAGGCGATAAAGTTACCGTCTCCGGTGTTCGTCGGGGAAAAGTGAGCGAATTATCCCTTACGGATCGTGGAGTTCTGGTTAGGCTTTTGTTGTACAAGGGCGTTATCCTGCGCAAAGATGCTCGTTTCGTTATAAAAAATCAGGGTTTAATGGGTGAACGTTTTATAGCCATCACTCATGGAACAGATACTGTTCTATTTGACGCATCGGTAATTGTCGAGGGGCAATATGATACCGGTCTGCCAGATGTTATGGGTTTGCTGGGGGAAATGGTCACCGAGTTGAGAGATCTGGTTTCTGCCTTCCGGAAAAATGTAGGATCGGATTCAACCATGATCAAACTTGACAGGACGGTAAATAGTTTGGAGAGCGTCTCCGCTTCATTAGAAGGATATTTATCACGCAATGAAAAACAGATAGACAAAACCATAAATAATTTCTACAAAGCCTCACATAATTTTAACAAACTCATGCAACAAAATGCAATTAAAATTGATTCCACTGCTACAAGATATAATCGTATGTCAGTCAAACTTGAAGCATTCGTGGATCAGCTTGATACATTATCAATGTCAGCCCGTGAGTTTGCCGATCGCCTGAATTCTCCTGATGGAACTTTGCAGTTGCTTATGGAAGATAGGCGTCTTTATGACGATCTTCGCAAAACGACCGACAACCTTGATGATCTGATAAATGACATCCGTGAGAACCCGAAAAAATACATCAATTTGACTGTGGAGATTTTTTAAATATGAGTAAATTCAAACTGGCCTTTGGCATTCATAATCATCAACCAGTAGGAAATTTTCAGGCTGTATTTGAAGAAGCCCATAAAAAATCTTATTCCCCATTTCTGAAACTAACGAAAAAATTTAAAAATTTCCGTTTCTCCCTGCACCAATCAGGCATTCTATGGCGATGGCAGCAGGAAACCCACCCGGAATATTTTGAGTTAGTAGGTGAACTGGTAGATAGTGGTCAGGTTGAATTATTAACCGGTGGTTTTTATGAGCCGATTCTTATCTCCATTCCCGAAAGAGACAGCAAGGGTCAGATTAAGATGCTTTCGGAATATATTAAAAAGCATTTTGAACAAAAACCCGATGGACTCTGGTTGACTGAAAGAATCTGGGAACCGCATTTGCCAATATTGCTTAATGAATCAGGAATAAAATATCTACCAATAGATGACACCCATCTCCTCTATGCCGGGTTTGAACAAAACCAGTTAACTGGTCCGTTTATTACCGAAAACGAAGGTTACTCTGTAACTCTTCTGCCGATTCAGAAACGGTTGAGATATTTAATACCATTTGGAACTATTGATGATGTTATTGAAGAATTGAAATCTCAGGCCAACCGCAATCCTGATGGGCTAGCTGTTTATGCCGATGACGGTGAAAAATTCGGGGTCTGGCCTCAAACTCATGAACATTGTTTCGAAGATCACTGGCTGGAAGATTTTTTTGAAGCGATCGGGAAAAATAGCGACTGGCTGGAGGTTATCCCTCTTGGTGAAGCGGCTCAATTAAAACCTGCTGGACGGGCTTATATTCCATCGGCATCCTATTCGGAAATGCTTCATTGGGCATTACCTCCTACAGCGTTCCTTGAATATGAACATTTTGAAGAGATCCTTAAAGAAGAAGAATTATGGGAAAGATATGGACATTTTGTTCGCGGCGGACACTGGCGTGGATTTTTAACCAAGTATGATGAAGCCAATCTGATGCACAAGAAAATGCTTTCGGTCTCTAAAAAGTTAGATAAGTTTAAAATAGAAAATCCTGAAAATATTGAGGACACTCGCTTAGCTAAAGAAAAATTGTACGCTGGCCAATGTAACTGTCCCTACTGGCATGGTGTCTTTGGGGGATTATATCTTCCGCATATAAGACAGGCAATTTATTCCAATCTTATTCAAGCTGACACAATGATCTCTGAGCTTGATGGAGGAAGAAAGTTCAGTATTACCAAAACAGATTATATCGCTGACGGACATGATGAAGTAATTTTTGAATCCGATAATTTCACTGCAGTTATAAAACCGGATAGGGGAGCCGGGCTTATCCATTTGGCTCTTAACAAACACAACTTCGATCCAACCGATACTTTTACTCGTCGCAAAGAGGGGTATCATCTGAAATTAGATCGGGCTGTAACTAATGCTATCCAGGATAAAACTGCTTCTATCCATGATATTGTTCTCGCAAAAGAAGAAGGATTGAAAAGTCTTTTAATCGAAGACTGGTATCTTAAAAGATGTATGATTGATCATTTTTTCACCGATGATGTCGATTTCAAGCGTTTTAAATCATGTCAGTATGGTGAGGAAGGGGACTTTATTGTCGAACCCTTTGATTGCCATATATACGAAGAAAATCACTTTGCCGAATTTACCAGGATTGGAAATATCTGGCGTTCCGAAGGGGTTATTATCCTCAGGATGGTTAAAAGATATACGATTGATAATGAATCAAATCAAATTCTAATCAGCTATGAACTCTCTTGTCCTAATGGGGAAAAACCGGTTGTCAATTTTGGAGTGGAAAATAATTTCAATTTCCAGGCCGGACATGCCGAGGATAGATTTATTGTGGTTGATAATAAACGCCATGAAAATTGTTTCCTCGATTCGGAGGGATCGCACTCTCAAGTGGGCAATATCAGCATTTTTGATGAATATCGTCAGGTGGGGTTAGCCCTTTCTTCTGATAGACCATCCGACATCTGGCATCTCCCTATTTTTACCGTTTCTCTATCTGAAGGCGGCTTTGAAAAAGTTTACCAGGGGACAACTATAGTAAATAAATTCCACTTGGAATTGTCGGAATCACCGACTTTTGTAAACCTTCGCCTTCATGCTGGAGCTCTGAATCAGATTCCGGGAAGTATAAAAGTGACTTCGGCTGTCAATAGTTAGTTTGTTTCGATACTAATTATCATATTGCAGATTTCTTTTGTCTTTAACCTCTAAAAAAGCTATTATAGGCTCATGTTGGATCAGGTTATAAAAGTTGCTCGTGACTGCGAGCGTTGTGTAGTGCTAACTGGAGCCGGAATATCGGCAGAATCAGGTGTCCCTACATTTCGAGGTAAAGAGGGGCTTTGGGGGAAATTCAGACCTGAAGAACTGGCCACAATGGAAGCCTTTATGGCCAATCCCCAAATTGTCTGGGAATGGTATAACTGGCGACGAGAGCTTATCAGTGAAGTTAAACCAAATCCGGGGCACTATGCCATTGTTGAAATGGAAAACATATTTGATCATTTCACCTTGATAACTCAAAATGTCGATGATTTGCACCGTATTGCCGGTTCAAAAAATATTATTGAACTGCATGGCAATATTAATAAAAACAAATGCCTGAAATGCTCCGAACCCTTTCCCGATGACCAGATTATCAGTCCGGACGTTATCCCAGCTTGCCCCAAATGCGGAGGGCAGATCCGCCCCGATGTTGTTTGGTTTGGAGAAATGTTAAATGCCGATACGATTCAAAAAGCATTTGATGAATCTTCCAAAGCAGATCTCTTTTTATCGATTGGCACATCCGCTATCGTACAACCGGCGGCATCCCTTCCGGTTGAGGCAAAAAGATCCCAGGCTACTCTGATAGAGATTAATGTCAACAACACTTCTCTGACATCAATTGTAGATTTTTTTATTGCTGAGCCCTCGGGTGAATTTTTACCGAAATTAGTGGAAGGTTTAAAAAAAATAATTTGAACATGTTTATGAAACAATTTGAAAACCCTCATGTATAAAAAACAGGTAATCTGCTTGATTTAGAATATGAAATATTTTAGAAAACAATTATTATTCTTATTTACAATTTTACTTCTGGTTTCTGCCGGATGTGTTTATTACAACACTTTTTATAATGCCAAACAGGCATTTAATGAAGCTGAGAAGACAAGGAAAGCGAGCAGGTATGGCCAGCAGAGAATTAATCAGGGGCAATACAAAATCGCTATTGAAAAGTCTTTAAAAATCATTGAAAATTATCCTAACTCAAAATATTATGATGATGCTCTCTATGTTCTGGGGGTTTCTTACTATTACACCAAGCAATACAACAAAGCTGAACGAAGATTCCGTGAAATTATAGCTAATTACGAAGATTCAAAATATATCACAGATGCCTATTTGTATCGCGCCAAAGCCAAACTGGAATTAGGTGAAACCGATGAGGCTATGGAAGCGTTTGTAGAACTTTTAAATGAAGATCTTAGCCGTGAATTTAAAGCTGAAGCCGCTCTTGGGCTGGCGATGTATCATTTCGAGAATCATCGATATGATGAATCAAAAAGATACTTCCTTGCTATTCGGGATACCCTTGGATCGGATGATGAGAAAAAAGTAGCCCAGCGTTTTATAGCTGACGGGTATTTTGAGCAATTCAGGTTTGAAGATGCCAGAGGTGCTTACCTTCAAATTCTCGGTATGGATCCTGACCCTAATGAACGTTATCATGCTTATGTCCGAGCATCTTCATGTTCTTATCGCCTGCTTAAAATTGATGAAGGATTGGATTATATCAATACTTTGATGGATGATGAAATATACTATGACTCCCTTCATGTCCTCATGATGTATTTAGCCGAAGGTTACGAGTATGAAGCGGATGTCGATCAAGCCGAAGCGATATATCAAAAAGTAGCTAATGAAACCAAGAAGAATCTTCTGTCCCAAACAGCAAATTTTCGTATGGGATTGATATATCAGTATGACTATGATGATTTAACAAAAGCAAAAGAATATTATGATGCTGCTGCACAAAAAGGCCGCTCTACTGAAACAGGTCAATTGGCAATACAAAAGTCATCTGATATCGGTAAACTTGATGATTTTGAAAGAACATTGACTATTGATTCTACTACAACCCAGGAAATGATTGATGAAGCCGCATATATCCAGTATCAGTTGGCGGAGCTGCTTTGGTTTAAGCTAAATAAACCTGATACTGCAATTTTGGAAATGCAATATGTAGTTGATTCTTTCTCCACAGCCTATGATACCCCCAAAGCGATAATAGCTTTATCCCAGATGGTTCTGGAATATGAAAATGACACAACTAAAGCCGACTCAATCATGCAGGCTGTACTTGTAGAATATCCCCATTCTGATTTTATCCCTGAAGCACTGGAATATCTGGGATTGCTTGGAACAGAAGCTGATACCGGTTATGCCGGAGTATATCTTATAAAGGCGGAAAATTTTCTGGTCGATCAACAGAACACAGATTCAGCCCGCTATTACTATCAGATTATTGTCGATCGTTTTCCGGAATCACAATACTATCTTCGAGCACGTTTTGCTCTGATTTGGATGACGGAAATGTATGAAAGTCCCGGAGATTCTTCGGTTATTTTTGCTTATAATGAGTTTGTGGATTCTTTTTCCGGAACAGAATGGGCCGGTATTGCCAGTACCAGAACTAAATATCGCCCTTCAACCCAACGGCCGGAGGCGGATGAAGATGTTCCAGATACTATCATGAGAGATGATGGATCTAT
>DAOWMZ010000194.1 GCA_030642845.1 Candidatus Zixiibacteriota bacterium | reverse complement strand
GTGAGAGAGTTTCCTCCGGATGCAATTGTTGCTGATGAAATAAGAGATCGTGAAGCTGTTATATTTAACATTCAGTCTCTTATTGATCAAACTGACCCTAAAATCAAGGATGTTGTAATTTCAATATCCGGTCACGGGGTTATGACTGATCGATTCACCATTGATCACAAAACCGGCAGTGAAGCTGAACAGGCTATCCTTTTTGAGACCGAACAAAGAGCACCCTTTGATGTTGATGATGTTTCACTGGATTATCATGTTATCAATGTTGATGAAGATATCAAGAAGATGGATGTCCTCCTGGTAGCGGCGCGTAAAGAATTTCTTCATACACAGTTAGAGCTTATTACTGATTGCGGCCTAAGGCCGGTAATTGTCGATAATGACGCTCTGGCCATTTATAATGCATATGAAAACAATTATGATATTGATCCTACCAGGATTACTGCTCTTTTGAATATTGGTCATGATGTCACTAATATCACCTACCTCCTTGAAGGCAAATATCACTCAACCCGTGACGTTTCTGCCGGAACCAGAGAAATTTATAATGCTATTCAAAAAGAGTTCCGCCTTAATCCGGAATTGACTTCAAAGGCAATTAAGGGTGAAATGGATGATTCAATAGACCAGGATATGCTCAAAGCCACAATTATATCAGCAACTGATGAGTTGCTTTCGGGTGTGGAACTGGCCTTTTCATATTTTAAATCTCAAAGCAAAGTAGATAGTGTGGATTGGATTGTTCTATCGGGTGGTGGTTCTTTGATTCCCTACATGCCGGAGCTTATACAATCAAAGTTAAATATTCCGTTAGAGATAGCCAATCCGTTGCGTAAAGTGGATTATGATCCGGATTTATTCCAATATTTACAGCCGGAAAAAATTGCTCCCTTACTGACAGTCTCAGTAGGTTTGGCAATGAGGAAGGCAAGGTAATCGACTGATGATAGAAATAAATTTACTTCCTAAGCAATATCACAAAAAAACAATCAATCTGTCTTTTGGCAAAGCTGGGTTTTATGCTCTTGGTGGTATGATTGGTATTATTATTATGCTGGCCTTTGTTTCCCTTTACCAGGTTAATCAGATCAGCAAGCTTGATGAAAATATTGGTAAAGCCAAACAGCGTGCCGCCATGCTTCAAAAAGACATCAGACTTGTTGATGCCCTCATTGATGTCAAAAAGAAAATCGGTGATCGGATGAGTGCGGTTGAAAGATTAGATAGCCACCGGACAGCATGGGTTAGAGTTCTTGAGAATATTGCCCGCAACGTCCCGGAGTTTATCTGGTTAGCCAGACTTTCCGAAATCGATGTACCTGCGGTTGCTAAAGCTGAGACAAAAGAGGGGAAACAGGTTGTTCCTGCTAATGATCCTCAGAATAGAATACATCATGCCGAAATAGAGGGGTATGCTTTTACATTAAATTCTCTGGCTTCATTTATGATAAATATGATGCGCTCTGATTATTTTGATAGTGTGGAACTAGCTACTACATCGGAAAAAGTTTTTGGAGATCATAAAGCCTATAATTTTGTTTTCTCCTGCAATATTCACTATTTGTCAGATGAAGAACTCCAGAACCTGATAGCTATGGCTAATGTATCTAATGATAATAAGAATAAAACCAGTCATAAGAGCCTAAACTGAGGACGCTGCTATGGACATTAAAGATTCAAAAACACAAAAGATTTTATTGAGTGTCATGGCCCTCTTTATAGTAGGCTATTTTTGGTACACTCGTCTTTATGTGAATTACGATAATCAAATTGAATCTAAAAGCCAGGAATTTGAGTCGATTACGACTAACCTGCGCAATGTTGAAATGAAAGCTAAATCGCTTGATGCTCTCAAATTGGAGTATGGAGATTTGATAGATCGTTATCACGAAATTGAGGCATTACTGCCTGAAGTTAAACAGATTCCATCTTTATTGGTGCAGCTGCATACTGCTTCTTCTATTACTGGTACTCGTATAACCCAGCTCAACCCATTACCGATTGAATCTCAGAAATTCTATAATATTGCCTCGTTTGAAATAGAAATGACAGGGACTTATCATGATTTCGGTAAATTTGTAAGTTATGTGGCTAATTTTCCATTTATTGCCAACCTGACTGATATGGAGCTTATTTCTCAAAAGCTGGCGGTAGCAAAAAATGAAGAACAGCCCGATGATTCCAATCATGAAAGTTTAACTGCTAAATTTGTACTTTCGACATACTTCGTTAAGGAAGATGAACAGCTCATAGAGCTTGCTCTTTAGGAGGTTAAGTAGTAATGAAAAAGGCTTTTGCCCTACTTTTAATAATTAGCGTATTTTTAACTGTCGGTGGCGCTTTTGCCTCCCAGGTGACAAATGTTGAGCTGAACTACAATGATGGATCGACTCAAGTTCGGGTTGATGTCAAAGGGACGGTAAGGTTTTCTCACCAAACAGTAGTCGCTAAAGATGGTAAACCATTTCGGGTTATTCTTGATGTACTGTCTGCTACCCATGAACTGGGTGCTAAAAACTTTTTGGCTTTACCTAATTGTCCGATTAAAGGACTTCGTACAAGCCAGTACTCGGTTAAACCGGAAAAGGTTGTCAGACTTGTTTTCGATATGAAAAAGGAAACCTTTTATCAGGTTAATTCTGATGAAAAATCGGTAACGATTTCATTCCCGGATAAAGGTTCCAAATCATTCCCCGTCTGGTCAACTTCATATGTGGTTTCCGAACTGAAGAAATCACTAGCTCAGGAAAAACAGGTAGCTGTTAAAAAAACAGAGTCTGCTTCTGCAAAGGAGAAGACCTGGACTGAGAAGAATTCTTCGATAGATCAGGATCGTCAGTTGAGTTTGCAGGGATCAGAACCGAAAAATAAGAAAACCTCAATCATTAAACCGCAAGTTTCCAAACCGGTAAATATAAATAAAGATATTCCCAAACAGCCTCTGTTTGATGAGAATAATCTTCCTCCGCTGGTTCAGAATCAGGCTCTTAGTCTGAATTCTTTTAATAATGAAAAGAAACAGACTCCTACTAATATTAAACCTGCGGTAAAGAAAGAGGAAAAGACAACAGTTGCTAAAGCTGAACCAAAAAAGACAATAAAACCAACTCAGGCTAAATCACAGAAACCTGCTCCGGTAATTGCTAAAACCGAACCAATTATTGAGCACAGCAATGTACCACTACTGAAAAAAGAAGAGACCAAGATTCAGCCTTCCGGGAAAGAAACCAAACCGGCTGTTAAGAAAACTGAAATCAAAAAAGATAAAAAAGCTGATAAGAAATCAACTTCACGTTTCCGTCGCTCACCATCCAGCCCGACCAAGATTAAAGGTACGCTGGTTGCGCAGTTTCCACAGCGTCTGGTTATAAAATATAAGTCTTATGGCAGAGACCCGTTTGAAACATTGATCAATAAATCAAGGACCTATGATAATCCGATTGAACAACGAATTGCGAATGTTGAAGGATTACGTTTGGTTGGTGTAATCGAATCTGATGATAAGAGTAACAGTGCACTTTTTGAGGACAATGACGGCTATGGTTATATCCTGAAAGAAGGAGACAAAGTCCGCAAAGGGTATGTGCTGAGAATTGAACACGAAAAAGTATATTTTCAAATATTTGAGTATGGCTGGAGTCGTACTCTATCTCTGAAAATGGAATATAAGTAAGGAAAGGTAGGTAACGATAATGTCTTGGAAATTACCTTATAATTTAAAATTTGTAGTCTTACTACTGCTTACAGTTTCATTTGTATTGCCGGTTACAGCTGGTGAGGCTCAGGATCCGGAACAGCCTATCAAGAACTTACAATTCCAGTCTGCGGAAGTACGTTCGGTAATAACATTTTTGGCTGATTACGGAAATGTAAACGTTGTTGTTGCTCCCGATGTACAGGGAACAGTGACAATTAAACTATCTGATGTCCACTGGCGTACGGCATTGGATATTATAGGCAGGACATATAATCTGTCTGTAATTGATGAATCCGACGGCTATATCAGAGTAATGAGATCTGAAGACTATCGTAAGGAAGTCAAAGAGCAGACTAAACATTTGCAGGAAACTCAACAGTTAGTTGAACTTCAGACTAAAATTGTTAGTATTTCAAATTCAACTTCCGATGATATTGTGCTAGCAGTAAAATCTTTGATGACTGAACGGGGCAAAGCCACCAGTGATTCGAGATCGAACTCCATAATTCTTCAGGAAATCCCAAGCAATATAGAAAATGTTATTTCCTATATCAAGGAATTGGATAAACCGGCTAAGCAGATAAGAATATCTGCTCAATTGATAGAAATCTATAGCGAAGACCTTCAGGAACTGGGAATTGACTGGGCTGTTAATGGTAGTTATACAACCGAAACCGGAAGAAGTTATAAACAATCTGGTCATGTTGATGCTGACCGGAGCCCTGATGTAGTTGGAACCTATTCCATAACTGCTCTCCAGCATGGTTGGGATGTAACCGCAGTTGTTCAAGCTATTGTTAATAGTGGCAAAGGAAAGATTATTGCTCATCCGGAAATTACAACCATTGATAACAAAGAAGCCAAAATCCAAATGGGTCAGAAAATTCCGGTTAAGCAGTTTGATGAATCCGGCAATGTTGTAATTAAATTTGAAGAGGTTGGTACTATCCTGACGGTTACGCCGCATATTACGGCTGAGAATCAGATTTTGATGCACCTTAAACCTGAACGTTCAACCTACCAGTTTGATCCGAATGGTGTAATTATCAATACCAATAATGCTGAGACTCATGTTATTGTCAGTAATGGAC
>DAOWMZ010000150.1 GCA_030642845.1 Candidatus Zixiibacteriota bacterium | reverse complement strand
TGCTATAAAGTACCCATGATGTAATTTCTACACCAAGAAAAGCGACCGGTTTAATTTTATTCCCATTGTAAAATTGGCCTAGTCCTGGGATAAGCAGCGACAAGACAAATGCTTTTGCCGGAGATTTTCGTTTAGGCATTGAATTATAATCATCAGTATCGTAAATATTATCACTGACAAAAGTACCCTCTTCCATATTTGTACTGGCAAAACTGTATTTAACAGAAAGTTGCTCCTGTTCCAGAAGATTGACAATTGACTCAGTTGCACCTGAATTTGAAATTAAAATAAAACAGATGACAAATACGATAGAAATACTACGAATACTCATTATTATTATATATTCCTTTCCTGGCTATCTAATCACAGCAATATCGGTAAAAGCCTTTGTTTCGCTGCCATTCATTCTGATATTTATCAAACAGCGATAAACTCCCGGGACAACATCAGAACAATTCCAGACAATTTCGTTATCAAATCCTCCTATAGTTGTACCATTAAAAACATCAACTTCCACACCGGAGAGATCATAAATCCGAAATTCAACATTCTCTGCTTCCTGCCCAAGAAAATACCGTATCGTGGTGGAACCATCAACAACCGGATTGGGATAATTATAAAATTTTCTATCATCAAATGAAGCTGAGAATTGTCTTGGATCACCAAGTTTATTCATATCAAATGAAAGTGAACCGGAAGGATCACTCCCACCCATCGGCCAATAATTATTAGTATTATCAAAATCAGACTGCCACAAATAAAACCAGCCATCTCCGCCAAGGTATCCCAAGTATCCTCCGAGAGAATCTGATAATACCAGTGATGGTCCTGCTCCTATCTCACCGCCTGACATGGGAAATCCATATGATATACCGTCACCGATAGAATAAATATTGCCAATATCGGTTGGGAAAATAATCTCAATTTTCCCTCCATCTTCAATATCTGCGACAACCGGGCTGGCTATCGTGTTATTGGTATAAGAACGGTCATCAATTTGCATCGGGAAATCTGTTATCGAAATCATCTCACGGTTATAAGCACAAATATGATTTGTACCTCCATAGATAATATCAGGATAACCATCAACATCAATATCAGCAATAACAGGATTAGCTGTTGCTCCATAACCGGACTCAAGTGTTTTATATATTGATAAATTTATAGGATCCAATTCAACCGAGAATAATACAATTTCACCATCATCAGTAATGGCAACTACTTCATAAATACCGTCTCGATTTATATCCGCAGAAACCGGACCATAACGATAATGACCGGGAATATCCAAAGAATCAACCTGGCCATTATATAAAGCGTAAATTGTCGTTACATCTGTGTTCCCTGCTAACAAAATAACAGCCTCACCAATTTTGCAGATACCATGATATTCTTCATTCGGAAACTTGCCTAATTCGGTTTTTTGATTTGAAGCATCTGTGAGTTTTTCGTAAACAATTCCCGAATCAGTTAATACATTTATTTTATCACCAAAAGTCATCGCAATTGGAGAACCTTCTGTAAAAAAGAATGAGACAAAATCAGCCTGGCCATCGTTGTCATCATCAACAGATTTATAAATCAAAACCTGACCATCAGTAGCTGCATCAGGAGTTGGAATACCAACAGCGACAAGTTTTTCACCGGTGGTATCAATTCCAAAATATCCTGTAACAGGGCCAGCATAAACAGGTTGATTCTCATTAAACCTCAGAAACAATGGCACAGCATACTGCCTTCCAGTATCAATACTCGAGAAAGCTTCATCATAATATAACGGTGCTGAGGGATCACTATAAAATTTGCGAAGATAATTTTCACCCTCAGTCGTAAATACAGAAACCAGATTACCCGATGCACAGATTATTTCATTAGTACCATCTTTATTTAGATCATCAACTATCGGTGCTAAACCAAATTCTGGATAACCAGCGCGAATTGGAAATCCTGATACCAGTTTATCAGTCTCAATATCAAATCTTATAAAATGATCATCCATCGTGATATTTACACCAAATGTATCTGCTACTCTGCTGATACCGGTAATATATACATGAGTATTATTGCCGGTGTTATCTATGGCAGCAGGATTAGTATTAGGGGTCAGCGAGTTGTTGCGGTCATCACGGTATAAATCTTCTGCTCTTCCATAACCTGATCTGTAATACCCGCCAAAATGAACCTGGCCATCTGCTTCCATAATACGAATAAATCTTTGATTGTGAATCCACTGCAGGTCGTTATCATCAAAATTATTTAACCCGTCCCCATCCCAATCCAAAGCTGCTACACTTTCATCAACATGAAAAATCAGCAGACCAGAACCGGGGATTAAAAAATCATATTCAGAAGTGTAATCACCAAAACCAATAATATTGCCTAATTCATCTCTTAGAATTTCAACAGGTCCCTGAATAACACTTGTTTGAGCATCGGCTCTGATTCCTGTCTCTTTGCCGTCAACTTCAATAAGCCTGTTCTCTATAAGATAATATTCGTTTTCGCTAATGGGAATACGTGCGACTTTAATGCTGTCTGTTGTCATCTCAGCTGCAGCTATTTTAATATCAGTTCCCATTCTGAAATCATAAACATCGACAAGTCCAATATGGGCTCGCGACCAGGCGCAGGGATAAAGTGGAAGTGTTCCAAAAACTCTTCCGGCATCAAAACCAAAATCAATTCCGGTTCCAAATCCGTTGTTATCCATCAGGGCGAAATCACCCAACTGGGTCAGGAAACTTCGCGTACTGTAAAGATCGACCAATCCCAACTGATGACCGAATTCATGAGCCAAAACAGCATTCATAGCCGTGGCACGGTTATCCTGACTGGCTGTTTCGGGCATCATCAATGCTGAACGGACATAATGTGTATTGAAGTCAACTCCTATTGAATCTCCAAACAGGATATATCCGGTGAATAAATCATTACATGTTTCCGGGAATCCGATGTCGTTTTGGCGATCAGCACCGGCATGGAATAGAAATATTGACTGATAATCATCAAAACGAATTTCAGGTGACATCGTATCAGCTAATTGGATACAGTCAATAAAATATCTCTCCAGACCCGTAACGACAGAATCCCATTCGCACTTACCATAATAATTCATCTGATGATGCAAAGTATATACAGAATCTTTTGCCGGGGGGAATATATCCCATTCAAGTCTGATCTTCCCTTCTGAAACTGTTTCCCAATATCTGCTCAAAGCTTGCAAATGTGCATCAAAATATGTTGAATCATGCGGAGGAGGATCTATCCAATGTCCTATCGAATTATAATAAGCAGCAGAGTCTTCCGGTGTTTGCAACGGATTAACCAGATCCATTAATCCATCTCCGGTAGTATTCGGATCATCAGGAGATTCTACTTGAAAGTTATACCTTAGCACCAGGACTTTCAGAATCACAGTCTGATTTTCATCAAGTGCTTTTTGAGGAAGAGACCATGCTTTATCACGATTTATCCCGGGGATGATAGTCTCACCGGGATAAGGAGTTAAACAACGATGCTTAACAAAATTGTCTTCCCCGGTATTTTCGGGGAAGACTTTTATGATCGGATAAACTTTATCTTCTGCTGATACTGAGGCACTCAGCAATAAAATGAATAACAATGTTCTTAGTATCAAAGTAAACATCCTATGTTTAACTAACTATTTTCTTCAACACTATGGTAATACCTGAAGCGATATACGTAAAGTGTTCGCCAGTGATTCACTGGAACTGCTCGGAATATATGAGAAAACAAATCCAAATTGATTAAACAAATTCAAACCAACGCCAAGAGTCAAGGCTTTAATATTACCTTCTTCATCATGGATATAACCCACACGCGGTGAAATCAGGTTGGCATAAACAAATTCAACACCACCATTGAAAATAAGTTCGCGCACCTCTTCCCTGATACTACCGATCCTGACTAACATCTTATTTGCTTCAGCGGTTATTAACAAGCGATTATAATCCGACTCAAGAAGTTTATAAGAAAATCCAATAGCCAGATTTCGCGGAAGCGGATCAGCCTGAGATTGTTGGCTATACTGCAAATCCGGACCAAGATTGGTAACTGCCATGCCAAGATTCAGCTTTGAATTCATCTGATAAAGGAGTCCGAGGTCAACTGCCATTCCGAAACTACTACCCGATCCCAAAGCTGCATCACCTCCATTACCGGCTAATTCCCCTTGAGATGAAAGGAGAGAATAGATAATTTTGGCCGATATACCAGCAGACAGTGATCTGGTCAAAGGTGTTCCAAATGATAATGAAGTTGAGATTTCATATGGCTCATCGGTACCAAGATCAGTTCCATCTGCATCTCTCAAACCTATTGAACCATAAGTAAAATAAGTAACACTTATACCTCCGGTTCCCCAACCGTCGAAATGATGAACATATGACAAGAAGCCATAGTACATATCATCAGCCAGCTCCGGCAGCCAGTTTACAACCATCAAAGAGAATTCATCACGAGCATTAGCTTTAATAACAATCTTCTCATCACTGGCTAACCATAGCTGATCTTCGATCGTGCTGATATATATGGCATTAGATTTATTCATTCCCTTTTCAGAGACTGGTTTCAGCTTTTTGTTTTTGCTGTCGTACATATGAAGACCGTTAGTAGTAGCAAAATAAACTTTGTCAGATTGTCCTGTGATATAATTGATATTAGATGCTGTACTATTTCTATATATCAGGATTGTGTCGCCGGCATTTATAGATTCACCATCAAGGTTATTAACAGCAACCAATGCTCTTTTATAATCCTCAGTTAAAACGGAATCATGTTTCATCTTGTAATAACCGGACAAAAGAGTATCAATAGTAACACCTGCGGACACAACATAATCTTTATATCCCGGCAGCGACCATGACTCGCCGTTAAAATGGATCAATCCATATTCAGTACCCAGCCAGATATCATTGGCAACAGCATAAATACTTGTTACATTCCCTCTTATTCCGACAATGTATGGAACTTTAATAACATCACCGGGATTAAGCATGTTCATATCGACAGGTGTTAATGGCTCAGCTTCTTCAAGCGGTTCAATCAGCGGCTCTACCGATTCAGTTTCTTCTATAGCTTCGGATTCCGTTTCAGTCGGTATCTCAGTTTCAGGATCATTTTCAATTACATCCTCGGAAGGTACCGCTTCTTCTGCAGGATTTGAAGATGGTATTTCATTATTGTTATGGTCATTAATAGCAAACATTTTCGAAATAAAGTTCTCTTTCTCTTCAGGAGAGCCATAAATCGAAAACTTCTCAGCTATGTTTTCGGAAGTTTCATCAATAGCAACAGTATATTCAAAACTATTTGACCAGATTTCACCGTCAAAGCGATAAAGATCATTATCAATTATGGCCCAAATATCTCTGGCATTTCCTGCTCCTATTGCTGATACATTTCCACCAGGTAATTCGCTGGTCTCAAGTGATTCGATTTCACCGGGATTGGATGATTCAATTTGTATTGTTCCAAAAATTGAATCTGCTGCAGATTCATAAGGATTCTTGCTAAACCCCACAAAATGACCCCGCCTATAAGTTGTCAGCCCATTCTCAGTGCCAATATAATATGTTCCTGAAATAACCTGAATACAGGTGATTGACGTTGATGGAAGCCCCTCAATATCACTTAAAGTCCTCCACCGTTCCCCTGTATAATAATACAGGCCTTCGGT
>DAOWMZ010000198.1 GCA_030642845.1 Candidatus Zixiibacteriota bacterium | reverse complement strand
CGCCGGTTTGAGATTGCTGACAACGACAACTTTCATATCTTTGATTTTTTCAGGAGTATAAAACTGTGCCACACCGGCAACAATCTGCCTTTTCTCATTGCCTAAATCTATCTGAAGCTTCAGAAGTTTGTCGGCTCCCTCTACTTTTTCTGCTTCCAATACCTGTGCCACAGTTAACTGCACTTTAGCAAATTCGGAAATATCCAGCAAACCATCATCAGAGACTTTTTTATCACTTTTTTCAGTCTTAGATGGCTCTTCTTTTTTCTTATCTTTCAAACGCGGGAAGATCGCATCTTTCAATTCGACTTTCGTTCCCGGGTTCAGATCAAAGAAAGTACGAGCATTATCCAGAGTGAGGGTGCTGTCATCAAGACTCAGAACATTTCTGATTTCACGCATTTTATTTGGCATAACCGGAAAGAGAATAATCGAGACAATGCGAATTACCTCACAACAGGTATAAAGGACTCCGCCCAATTCAGCGGTTTTTCCTTCTTTGGCCAGAATCCAGGGAGCTTGGTCATTGAAAAATTTGTTGGTTGCTTTAACCAGACTTATAGCTTCAGCAATCGCTTTCCCGATTTCAAATTTGTTAATATGGTCATAAGCCGACCCGGCCAGTTTGTCAGCCTGACTTAGCAACTCATTAAATCCTTCTATATCTTTGTTTGGCTCAGGTAGTTTGTTGTCACAATTCACAGCAATCATCTTAGCCACACGAGAGACAAGATTACCAAGATCATTTGCGAGATCAGAATTATGCTGAGTGACAAATCTTTGTGCCTGAATATCTCCATCGCTTCCAAACGGATACTGGGTAAGAAGCAAATATCGAGTAGCATCCGGACCAAATTCTTTCACCATATCGTTGGGATCAATCATATTCCCTAATGTCTTTGACATTTTCTGACCATCAATAGTAAAGTAACCATGCAGGAAAATTGTCCGAGGAAGTTTAATCCCGGCAGCCATCAACATGGCCGGCCAATAAAGGCAATGAAATTTCAAAATGTCCTTTGCCATCAGGTGAATTACTTCACCATTATTCCACCACTTATCAAACGACTCCTGGTCATCGGCATATCCGATAGCAGATATGTAATTACTAAGAGCATCGACCCAGACATAGGCAACCTGTGAATCATCAAATGATAACGGTATCCCCCATTTGACAGACTCTCGTGATAGAGAAAAATCAGGGATATCCTGACCGATAAGTCCGAGTACTTCACGTCTTCTGCTGTCAGGTAAAATAGTCAACTCGCCGGATTCAATCTTTTCCTTAATCTTTGGTAAATAAGCAGTTAAGCGAAAAAAGTAATTCTTTTCTTTAACTTTGGCCGGCTTGGTTTTATGGTCAGGACAGACCCCGTCAACGAGTTCTTTTTCGGTTATAAATTTTTCACAGCCATTGCAGTAAAGACCTTCATAATAATCACTGTAAATTGCATCCTGACCATCATCGGTTTTGGCTTCCCGCATGGCATCCAGAATTTTATTAACTGCTTTTTCATGGCGATCAGAAGTAGAGCGAATAAAGTAATCAGGTTTAATAGACAGATTCTTCCAAACTGTTTTAAAAGTCTCAACGGTTTTATCACAAAATTCTATTTCAGACAGCCCGGCTTTAGCGGCAGCTTCCGCCACCTTCGTACCATGCTCATCGGTCCCGGTTAAAAAGAAAGACTCCCGCCCTGCTAAACGATGAAAACGTGTCAAAACATCGGCAGCAATTGATGTATAAGCATGTCCGATATGGGGACGATCATTTACATAATAGATCGGAGTAGTTATATAAATTGGTTTAGGCACAATATTCTCCAAAATTTATTTCTTTATTCTGCAACATCATCGTTGTCTAATTTCTTAAGCTCTTCCTCTTCATTTGAATCAATGGAAGTCTCATCTCTATGATTTACCGGGCCATTTCTATAATCGGATATTACTTCCAGCAAATCTTTTTGGTTGCTGCGGAAAATAACATTCTCTTCATCCCTGATCAAAGCTTCTTCGTTAAAGACATCGATGCGTACAATAACACCGTCACCATTCTTGGTTTTCACTCTTGAACCGGGATGGGGAAATTGTGATTTAACCTTGATATACATTTCAGCTTCATAGCGAAGACAACAAAGAAGCCGTCCGCAGTTACCTGAAATTTTTGAGGGGTTGAGTGGAAGATCCTGCTCACGAGCATGCTGAGTGGAAATCGGTTCAAACGATGTCAGAAAATTACTGCAGCATTGGGGACGACCGCAAATACCGAACCCGCCAATTCGTCGGGCTTCATCTCTGACTCCAATCTGCCGCAATTCGATTCGAGTACGATAACGTCCGGCCAGTTCTTTAACCAACTCTCTGAAATCTACCCTGTGATCGGCAGTAAAATAGACGGTCATTTTATTACCATCGAATTGGCAGTCAATATCGACTACTTTCATAGGCAGGTGGTGTTTGGCTATCATCTTGATAACTTCGATTTTTGATTCTTCTTCCTGCCGATGAAGTTCTTCTAAATGAAAAGTATCTTCGTCATTAGCCTTTCTGAGGATTGAACCGGGGCGTTCCCTGTCGGAAAAATCAAGATCAGCCTCAACTTTTCTTTTGACATAGCCGATATCTTCCCCCCGTTCAACTTCAACCAGGACATAATCAGATTCGCCTAAATCATGATAATATGTATTATAAAAGAACCCCCTTCGGTATCCTTTAAATTCAATGAGATATAATTCAGCCATAATAAACCTTTCATGGTCCGGATAAAATCATTCAACTCACATTGAAGTCTTAAGTTCAGACTTGATCCGCAAAACTAAAGCCACCAATGCCCCGTGAATATGCACATTTCGCCTTAAATCAGCAAGGGCAATTTTAATATATCGGGTCATATTATAGCCTAATTGAGGCGAAGAAAAATATGCAGCCAATCTGACCAGTTCCGCTTTCATATCAACATGAGTCAATCCGTTTTCATCATTTGATACGGCCAATCCGGAACAATCGCGAATAAAAGATTGCCACATACGAAGCAGATCTTCGGCATCACCCCGGTTTCTTGCTCCGATATTTTCCGAAAGGCGGGCGACTATCTGTGGACTATTATCTTCAAGTAATGATTTAAACAAAAGAAACCCTATTCCTCTTCGAAGCTTTCCGCTCTCTTCCCCGGCTTCCAATAAAGAAATTGCCAGACCTGGTATCCCCTGAGAAATTCTGGCTACTAAATCAGCTTTGGAAGATGGAACGTCATACTTCTCTCTTAAATATTTCGCCACAATCTCAAATGGTGCTCTTTTTAAGTTAACCTTTTGAGAGCGAGACTGAATCGTCGGAAGAAGACGCTCAGGTTTTTCCGTTATCAAAATGACAACCACATCGGCAGGGGGTTCTTCAATTAACTTCAATAAGGCATCAGCCGAGGCTTCCCGCATTTTTTCCATCTGATAAAAAATTACAACCCTTCTCATTCCAGTCGGTGGAAGAGTATTGAGCCTCTTTTTTATCCCTCTGGCTACATCAATTGGGATAGTAAGATTGGAAGTTGAAGTTGGTATTGCAAACGGGTTCTCTTTTTTTAATTCGATAAACTGATTGGTTAGATCGATGATATCATCAGGTTTCTCAGGTTTCTTACGTGGAGGTAGCGGTGCGGCAATATAGAGCCCTTCAAAATTGAACCCGGTAATTTTCCGGCATTGCACGCATTCCCCGCATGGGCGGATGTAATCTGTTTTTTTATCTTTCTCAGGATGTTCGCAATTTATCAGCATTGCCAGAGAAATTGCCATAGCCCATCGTCCACAGCCATCAGGACCTGAGAAAAGAAATGTCCCGGCTAACCTGTCAGACTGAAATGAACGGGAAAGGATTTTCCATGCCTGTGGTTGAAAATCTTCTATATTAAAATTAGAAAGAGTCAATTTGAATCCATTTCACCGGGTCAAGCGGTTCTCTATGTTTTCTCAATTCAAACTTCACCATCTTATCACTTCCGACAATAGCCAATTTGGTACCGGATGTTAAATACTCACCCTGGCTGACAAAAGTTTCGCCAAGTCCGCCGTAGGTGGTATAGAATAGATCATCATGGTTAATAATAATAAAATTTCCATATCCGCGCAAATTGCCAATATAAGCCACACTTCCTGACGCTACGGCAAAAACACCGGCACCGGCCCGGCACTTGATAGTAATACCTGGAGAAAATGATTCCAAACGAGTAACAGGATCTTTAGAAGATCCAAAAGGAATAACAACTTTCCCTTTTACCGGTGAAAGCAATTGCCCTTTCAATGTAGAGAAAGCCGAATATTCGACTGCCGCCTGATTATTGGCGCGCTGGCGTTCTTCCCGCTCCTTTTCCAATCGAACAATTACCCTTTCGACCTCCTCTGCTACCTGTTTCAAAGTCATCATTCGGTCGCCTTCTTCATATTTCTCACGGCGTACCGATTCCAATGATTTTTCCTCTTTACGCTTGCGGTTTTCCTCAAGAGATGTAGCCACTTCCTTATTTTTCTTTAATGATGTGACTCTACTTTTTTCATTAGTAATACTATCAAGTTCTGATGTTGACAACGTGACTTCTGTTAAGGCATTATGAATATTTTCAGATTCAAATGATGCTAATGATGCCAGGTAAATTGCCTGTCGTGATTGTTCCATTTCTATTTCCAGAGGATCCCACATAGATTTAGGTTTATGATCAGAAACACTTAGATAGAACTGGCGCAGATCGTTCAT
>DAOWMZ010000292.1 GCA_030642845.1 Candidatus Zixiibacteriota bacterium | reverse complement strand
CCGGAGTGGGAAAAGCCAAAAAGCTCTCTGAACAAAAACGATCCTCTAATATTACTGCCGCTACGGTTATTTATGCTGCTGCTATTCAAAAAGGGAGAGCCTTTAATTATATCGATTCATTGATGCGCGAAGATGATCCCATTATCAAAAATGCCTGCGCCGATGCTCTGGCTGAAATTGCAGACAAGTCTGTTATACCACGATTAGCAGTTCTGTTTAATGATAAAAGCTCAAGTGTCAGAGGGAGTGCCTTCAGTCATCTCACTACATTAGATAGCAACAATGCAGCCTTCTATATCGATCAGGCTCTTAATGATCCGGATTATATCCCTGTTATTTTAGCTATTGATCTAATCTCAGAAAAAAAATTAAGCAATTACCTACCCACTCTGAATACTATAATGTCCAGAGGCTATAAAATTGAATCAGATATCCGGCGTTCAATAGTTAGTGCCGCAGGCACTTTTATTGATGAAAGCGAAACCGACCAAGTCATAATGGATATTCTAAAATTAGGGATTAATGACCCTGGTTATACTGTCAGAAAAGAGACTGATCATATACAGGCCAGCCTTCCGGAATCACAGCAACAACCGGTTTCATTGATTGCCGAAACTAAATTCACAGAACGACAAATAAAAACAGCTTTGAGAAAATATATAAGAAATCCTTATGCAAAAGTTATAACTTCCAAAGGGGAGTTCGAAATGGAATTGTATTTCGATACAGCTCCTCTGACAGTGATGAATTTTATCCATTTGTCTGATATGGGATTTTATAATAACCTTTTGTTCCACCGGGTCATACCGGATTTTGTAGCTCAGGGTGGAGATCCCAGAGGTGATGGATGGGGCGGTCCGGGATATTCAATAAGATGTGAATACTCAAACGAACAATATAAAAGAGGAACTGTCGGTATTGCCACGTCAGGTAAAGATACAGGTGGTTCTCAGTTTTTTGTTACCCTTTCACCGCAACCTCATCTGGAAAATAGATATACTGTTTTTGGCCAGGTCATTTATGGAATGGATATTGTTGATAAATTGGTGGTGGGAGATATAGTCGAAAAAATTGAAATACAGGAAGGATCAGAATGAGGTCTTTAACTGTAACATGTACAATAATTGCCATACTGATTTTTTCATCAATGGCAATTGCCCAGCAGGGGACGGGGATTGATCCCGAAGCATTAATCGAACAAATTCTTATTGTAGAAAACAGACAGTATCAACAAATCAATGATATTGTTTTTGATGCTGAGTTGCTTCTTGGTAAGTATGACAAAAAGAAAGGTTTTGAGGAAAAAGAACGTTTTATCAAAAAAGTCTATATGAAATATCTTCCCGATACAATTCTTTATGCAGAGGAATATCTGGAATATTATGAAAGTGGTGAGAAAAAAGACCATAAAAAATGCAAAGAAAAGGGACGAGAGCAGGTTGAAAAAAGCAAAAAGAGAAAATCGAAAAATATTTCTACTCCAATGCTGAAACCGTTTTATCCCGAAGAACGTGAGTTTTACGAAATAACTTATAAAGGTGTTGCCGATGAAAAAATTGATGACAAATTTTGTCATTATTTTACCGTAGAATCACAGGTAGAGAATGAAGATTTTATAAATGGTGATTATTATTTTGAAGCAGAATCTTTTAATTTGGTAAGGGTTGATTTTATGCCGGCTAAGCTGCCCGGCGGCCTGATGTTTAAAATGAAAAACCTTCATTTGTCAGTAAGATATGGTCCAACCTCTGAGGGATTCTGGCTTCCGCTTCAATTTGATATTCGCGGCAAGGGTAAAGCAATTATGTTTATCGGAGTTAACTTTGCCGGAGTTGAGTATTTCCGCAATCCACAAATTAACACCGGTCTATCGGATGAAATTTTTGAGGAAAAAGAAAATGAGTGAATTAAATTATAAAACTCATCTTGTAAAAATTGATATTCCAGAAGGACTGAATATCATATTCGGGATGTCGCACTTTATTAAAACAGTTGAAGATCTATATGAAACTCTGATCGAAGCTTCCCCCGATCTTAAGTTCGGGATTGCATTCTGCGAAGCATCACACAAAAGACTGATCCGTACTGATGGCAACAACGAGGAGATGATCAAAAAAGCGACTCAGGCGGCGTTTGATGTCGGATGCGGGCATACCTTTTTTGTATTTTTACAGGATGGATTCCCGATCAATGTCCTTAACCGGATTAAAAATGTAAGCGAAGTTGTCAGAATATTTTGCGCTACCGCCAACCCTATTGATGTACTCGTAGCAGTAACTAATCAGGGACGGGGAGTGATGTCGGTTATTGATGGTTATCCTCCATTAGGGATCGAAACTGACAAAGACAAAAAGGAACGAACAGAGTTCCTTCGCAAAATAGGCTACAAGCGGTGACGTTGTCACTTTTATTAAGAATTTGAGTAGGTCAGGTGCCCCGTGCACCTGACAGATTTAGGTGGCAAAGCCACTTTTATTGAGAGTCGAGAGAGGTAGGGTTTATCTCCACCGATAAATTGATGGCGATGGGGCGACACGAGGCAGCCCCCTACGCGATAATGAGAGAAAAAAGAAACAGTTTAAATAATATTCACAATACAACACCTAAACACAAACACGGAGTAAACAATGCGTTTTGAAATAGATCGTAACCCGACTGAAAAGATTATTATCGAAGATAGTGAATACAAAGGTAAAGAATTAGTATCATTGAGAATCCATTTTTTATCCAAAGAAGATGAATGGCTCCCGACCAAAAAAGGGGTCACATTCCGCCGCGATCAACTTGAAGAAGTTATCGATGCCTTGAATAAAATAAATGCCGGGTGACAGGCATAGCCTTGCCAATTTGCGGCTTATATTTAATAATCTGGATCGGAACTTAAACGTCTTGGGTGGCCCACCATTTATGGTGGGGTGCTATCTGATTTTTTTTTAGGTCGAAACCCCTGCGGTTTCGACATTATCACATTTATAAAATAATTATTGCATGTTATACAAATTTATTTTTATTATATAATTATGAAAATTGATATATTTTATTCTTGGCAGTCAGATCTCCCAAATAAAACTAATAGAGGTTTTATAGGAAAAGCGTTATTGAATGTAGCTAAAGAGATAAGCTCTGATGATGAAATTGCTGTTGAACCAGTAATAGATAGAGACACTAAGGGAATAGCTGGATCTCCTGACATAGCATCAACAATATTTTCAAAAATAGAATCATCACATATATTTGTTGCGGATATTTCAATCATAAATAAACCCAAAAAAGATAGACCAACTCCAAACCCGAATGTACTTATTGAACTAGGATACGCTTTAAGAGGATTAGGGTTTAAAAGAATATTATTAGTGTTCAATAGTGCATTTGGAAAAATAGATGATTTGCCATTTGATTTGAGAATGAGAAGGCTAATTGAATACAATATGCCCCAAAATTCTGAACCTTCAAAGGAAAGAGTCAATTTAGAGAAAATATTAAGTAAAGCAATAAAAGACTCTATTATTTCAATACCACAGGAAACTGAGAATTCAAATCCTATT
>DAOWMZ010000266.1 GCA_030642845.1 Candidatus Zixiibacteriota bacterium | reverse complement strand
TCGATTTTCATCTTTTTCATCTGGGTTTTTACAATATCACCGGTTGAGATCAAACCTATTAGTTTATCTTTTTCTAGAATTGGGATATGACGTATTCGGTTCTGGGTCATAAGGCCGGAGATGTACTCAATGTCATCATCAGGAACGCCTACTATAATATCCCGCGTCATTAAAACATCAACCGTAGTAGTGGCAAATCCCTGCTGATCATTAAACACGGCTTTAAAAATATCTTTGTCACTTATAATACCTATCAGTTTGTTATTCGTATTCATCACCGGTAGACAACTGATTTTATTGGAGATTAATATCTCCATCACCGCGTGAACTTTTTCATCAGGATTAGTTGTTATTGTATCAAAGTTCTTTTCATGGAGGATGTCGCTTACTTTCATATAGCTGCTCCTTCTTTTTAATTTGTTAGCTTTAAATATATATTTAAAACTGTCCCATAGAAACAGTTGCATCGTCGTATGTTATTATATATAATTTCTATTATGATTAACAATCAACTTATTCATAAGATCCTGACAATTTTTATTATTCTAATATTATACGCGTCAACAGCCCTAAGTCAGGAAGAAATATCGACCGATCCGGTACTCGATTATTACCTGCAAAGGGCAAAAGCGGTATATAAGACCTGTAATCCGGATGAAACCGGAGCTGCATATTCATTTATTGCCCGTTCTTACCTGAGTGAATTGCAACGAAATGGAATTATTGATCTTACAGATTCATCAATAGTGAAATACTTTTTCAGTTTCGGGAATATGGATTCACAAATAGTTAAGATCTCTACCAGCGGGAAACTTGATTCGCTTGATTTTTCATATCCAAATCTGTTTGAAAATGATTATGATTTCAACTTTTATCCACACGATATAGGTGGTAATAATATTTCAATCGGGATTGACAGTGATATTACTAAAAATCTGAAACCGGTTGGAATTGCAGTGATTGATCGTAATAATTATGTCTTACGACGCTTGTATCTTTATTATCCTAACGAAGACAGGTATAAAAAGTACTCCAAAGTTATAAGCTTTATTGATCACGAGGGGATTGTTTTTCCTGATTCAATAAACACAATATTCTTAAAGGCCGGCATATTTTCCACTAATCATTTTCGGCAATTGACTGTAATTGACAGTTTTACTGTAACCCACTAATTATTTCTTTTAAAAACTTAGTGATCGATAATAAAACTTGCTAACTAATGCCTGTCGTTATACTTTCGTTTGGTATGACATCAAAAGCTGAAAAATTAATAAAAGAGATAATGACACAACCGGACAGGGTTCCAACACATGTGGCTATTATCATGGACGGAAATGGCCGCTGGGCAGCCAAACGAAAAAAACCACGTACTTTTGGACATGAAGCCGGCGTTAAATCGGTAAAAGCAGTAGTCAAAGCAGCCGGTGAAATTGGAATCAAGTACCTTACCCTCTATACCTTTTCATCGGAAAACTGGAAACGCCCCAAATCAGAAGTCGCTGCATTGATGTCTCTTCTCTCCCGAACGACTCGTAAAGAAATCACTGAGTTGATTAAAAATGATGTGAAACTAATTACCGTTGGTCGGATAAATGGTTTGTCAAGCAGTCGTCAGAAAGTTTTAAATGATGCCGTAAAAAAAACCCGTAACAATAAAGGGTTAGTTCTAATATTAGCTTTAAATTACGGGGGACGAACTGAGATTATTGATGCCGTGAAAGCAATTGCTAACTCCGCTCGGAGCGGGATTCTCGATATTAACGATATTAACGAAGAACTCTTTTCTAATTTTTTATACACTGCTAATATTCCCGATCCGGATTTGCTGATACGCACTTCGGGAGAAATGCGCATTTCCAATTTTCTGCTGTGGCAAACCAGTTACACTGAATTACACATAATTGATACCCTTTGGCCGGATTTCAATCGAGAAGATCTATTTGAAGGAGTATTAAATTATCAGAGAAGAGAACGTAGATTTGGTAAAATTGGGAAGAAAGAATCTGAATGAGCCGTAATCTGATTTCAAGATTGATTGTTGCAGTAATTGCCATCCCGATTATTCTCTGGATATGTTATCAGGGTGGCGGTTGGTTGTTTGGTCTTCTTCTGTTATTTCTTTTTACAGGGGCGATTGAATTCCTTACCAATGAAGAATTCGGCTGGGATAATCCCTTTTTGTGGATCACCGCTCTTGTAATTGCCTATATATATTTCCTTCTGTCAGGCTATAGAATTGCCATACTTGATTCATTATCTGCTGATTTTGATTTTTCAAATATTGATCTTTCTCTGATAATATTAATTATTTTCTTCCTGATTTCAGCGATGCTTTTTGCTATTGGCAAAAGATCACCGTCAGAACTTTTCGAGAGCCATACCCGATTATTTTGGGGAGTAACATATCTCAGCTTCACTTATCCTACCGTATTTCTGGTTGGTCAGGGGGTAGGAAATTTTGATGGTGGTGATTCCCTTCTGTTTCTTTTTGGGCTTTTGTGGGTTGGTGATACGGCGGCTATGGGAATCGGTTCATGGCTTGGTAAGCATAAACTGGCTTCGTCGGTCTCTCCCAATAAAACTGTTGAAGGATTCATTGGTGGAATAACAGGAGCGATTGCAATAGGAATTTTGATGTATTTCTGGAAATTCAGCAATGTGGAATTAGTTCATATTATTGCTTTGTCAATCGGGTGTTCTGTATTCGGACAACTTGGTGATCTGGTGGAATCCATGTGGAAAAGATCTATCGGAATAAAAGATTCTTCGGCAATAATTCCCGGCCATGGCGGTGTTCTCGATCGTTTCGACTCCCTTTTGTTTGCAGCACCATTTATGTATTTTTACTTGAATCTTTTATGATTATTGGCTTGTTTATCAATGATGTTGAATTTTAATTCAAAAAATAAATTTCTTCGCTGGCTATTAATATTATCTATCTTTGCTGTATTTTTGGGGCTGGCCAACATTATTGATCATGTCACACACTGCGATAAAAATATTGGGAAATGTCATATCTGCCTCTTTTCACTGATGTTGTTTACAGCAATAGTTGTTTTCATCTCTTTTTATACCTCGTCACAATTTTTCTCATTTTATATAATTAAAATAAAATTAATCGGATCAACCTCTGATCATTTCATCATAAGAGGTCCCCCGCAGACAGTCTCCTAATTTATTTTTAGTTTTCAATAAAATTAAAATACTAAAACTGGAATTTCTGGTTAATTCAAAGGAGTAGTCTGTGAAATTATTATCCCTCTTAATATTTTGTCTGATATTAATAATTGGACACAATGTGTCTGCTCAAACGACTATAAATCCGGATATATCCCTTGTGGGTGATTTCCGAATCTTCAGTCACAACGATGAGAGTGTGCCGGATGAAAAAGATAAATTGAATTTATCTGATCCGGGAATTGAATTAAATATTAGTGGCTATTTGAATCCCTATGCCCGCGCTGACGCTGTTATTGCCTGGCATGGAGAGCACAATGCCGAGATAGAGGAAGCATATGCAACATTCCTCAGGGGATTACCTTTAAATACTAACTTACGAGTTGGCAAGTATCTTCTGGAATTCGGTCGTCTTAATCCGCAACATGCTCATGTTTATTCGTTTATAAAACGTCCTCTCCCCCATGAAATATTCTTTGGTGTAGAAGGTTTGTCTGATATGGCTGTTAGAGCATCATTTTCAATACCGACCGGAGAAGCTTTCACCGAGCTTATGGGTGGAGTGCTTAAAGGGGACGTGCTTACCCCGCATGTCCATGAAGGAGAGCATGAACATGAAACTATCGAAGCGAAAAAGGACTTAGGCTTTTTCGGAAGGTTAACGACCTCTTTTGCAGTTTCAGAAGCTGCTGAACTGGCTTTGGGCGGATCGGTTGTAAATGCCGTTTACGGATTCGGTGAGGATACAGTAAAGCCGGAACAACTGCGATCCTGGCTTATTGGGGGT
>DAOWMZ010000074.1 GCA_030642845.1 Candidatus Zixiibacteriota bacterium | reverse complement strand
TGTCATATCACATGGATAGTCGATTTGATCCTCAGTTAGATCTTTTTCGAAAGGCATTTGAAATAGATAGGGCAAATCCATTTAATCTTTGTCTTTTTGAACATTTGGCTGCGGAATTTTTGGAGTACGGTGGTGGGCTCGAATTGATGCGTTTCATGGCTGAAGAGTTAATGAAAGTTAAATCTGGTCCAATGCACTTTTGTGGAATCGCAATTCATGAAACATGGTCTGAGTATGCAATGGAAGAGCTTCCGGAGGATTGGATTTCGGAGTTTGGACGACCACCAGGAGCATGGATATCAGGTCCCTTTGATAATCAATCTCAAATCGCAGCAGTGAGGCCGTTGCCAGGGGAATTGGAGCCTTTGGATACACTGGCTGTTTTGATGGGGAAGGATGGCGCCAGGGCTGAGTGGCAATGGGTAGATTCAGACCTAACCGGAGATATTGATTTTTCTACTTCATTTGAAAATGAAAATAATAGTGCCACTCAAATTCGTTTGGCATTTGATCTGCCACAGGATATGGATGTAATGATTGTAATTGGCGGAGCATATCATTATCGAATGTTAATTGATGGACAAAAGGTTGCTGATGATCGTATATGGCGAAATTCTATTATCCATGATTGTATTTGTGTTTCTCTGAAAACTGGTGAGCATGAGATTACTCTTATGATGGGGTGGCTTGAGTTTACACATAGTGCTTTTTCTCTTTCAGTCCTCGATAGTGATTATCATCAAATTAAAGGTCTTAAATGGAATCGTTCTGTGATGCGATCAAATGACCAACCTGAGCAGGCAGTTTCCACGCATCCCGTATTTAGTGCTTTCAATCAGTATAAAGATACGAATGAACCTGCACCAGATGAAAGATACTGGTGGACAATATTACAAACCTATAATGGACGCATGAACGAAGCTGTTGAAGAGCTTGAAGCTATTAATGAGAATCATGGCCTCTCTCTTCTCGAGCAATATGGTTTATACCTTGCGCTTAATGCCAATCAGGAACCGTCTGAGGCTGCTAGTTGTTTGTTGCGAATTAAAGAGCAAGTCCAGGTTCCATTGATCGAGGCTCTCTGGCTTGATCTTTCAGGTGAGAGTTATGAGACAATGATACAAAATGCGTTAGAATTACAATCAAGGTATCCGGATCGAGCAACTTTTGATATCTTTGCTATGCTAAGTCCATTATTAATTGGTGATATTACCGGTTTTTTTACTGCAGCCGATGAAATGAGTCAGAAGCATCCAAATTTCCATTCTATTCATTTAATTAAGGCAGGCACATATCAAACTCTAATGGATTTTGAATCTGCTCTAAATGAAATGTTGGAATTTCTGAAAAAAACTGGTTTAAAACGGAGATATTACCTCACTATACCTATCTATTATTCTCAGGCTAAACAGCATGATAAAGCGATAAGAATTGCTCAAGAAGCACTTCAAAAATTACCAGGTTCTGATGCTTCGATGATTAATTTTATGAATGTTTGCGATGAAGCCGGTCAATATGATAAAGTAATAAAAGTTATTGATAGTCTATCTCAATTACAACCATCAAATCTTGAATTAAACTCCTGGCTGCACAACTTATACACTAAATCAAACCAACATACCAAAGCCATAAATGAGTTAGAAAAGATTCACTACTGGAAACCGACAGCTTGGTTGCCTTATCAGTTTTTAGATACGCTGCATAATGGTTATCGGTATGACACTATATTTGAAAACAAGGATGTACTTGATTATTGGGACGAGGATCCCACTGAAGAACTATTAGGTGGAGAGGGAAGTTACCATCTCATTGATAGAAGGCAATTATTGGTTTTTGAATCCGGAGTGTATCTGAAAGATATACACTATGCAATAGTGCTTCTTGATCAGGAAAATGTTGAATCATGGCAGCAAATGAATATTGGTTTTACTCCGGATATTAGCTACGCAGATATTCTTTTTGCCCGACGATTACGTAAAGGACAGCCTCCAATGGCGGGAGAGCACCAGGGGAAATATATAATCTTTCAGGATCTGCGAATTGGTGATGCTGTGGAAGTACATTACCGCATATGGGGAGGTTCTACTGGTGATTTGTGGAATCATTTCTGGGATGATTACCAGATTGGCTCTAATGATTATCAGCGATCATGGGAATATACTATTCTAACTAACAGGAACGACCTCAATTATAAATACTCTGAGTCTTGCACAGCACCTACTATTGATGAACACTGTGGTTTTAAACGGATTTCCTGGAGCGGTGAAAATGCACCTGCTATAGATTACAGTCCCAAAATGATGCCTCCGTATAAAGATGTAATGGGCATGATCTATGTAAGTACCTTGTCTGATTGGTCAGTACTTGCACAATGGTATCACTCAATCAGTGAAGCAATTCTTGATGAAAACCCCCGAACAAAACAATTAGTGAATGAAATTATTGATGGTGAGGAAGGGGAGTTGGAAAGCCTTCAAAAGCTTTATAAGTGGGTTGTTTTTGAAATTCCATATCAGACACTTGGATTTGATTACCAGACAGCCATTCCCTATACTCCTGATGAGGTTTTGGTAAATCGTTGGGGGGACTGTAAAGATAAAGGTCATCTTCTAATTGAAATGCTAAACGAATTGGATATTGACGCATGGCCTATTTTGGTAATGACACGATACGAGGGTACGAGTTTACCATTACCGTTTTTTGGTTTTAATCACCTTATAGTGGGATGTGTAGTGGAAGGAGATACTATTTTTGTAGACCCAACTGATTATCCCTATCCTCCAGGGTCATCATTGAGCCTACAAGTATGTGGCCAGCCAATGTTGCAAATCACCTCTGATGGAGATGGCCGGTTCGGAAGATTACCTGATCCGGAACCTGAAAAAATTGCTCGAGAATATATACTTGAAATTAATCAGGGGGTAGATAACGCATATCAATTCAAAATGAATCGTAGTATGCATAATCAAAAGGCTGGAGAGTATCGATCAATATATCGCAATCAGTCATATATCGATATCATTCGTAACAAAGAATCGTATTACGCTGATAATTGGGGTGTTATTGTTGAAATAGATACACTTTTTATGGACTCACTGGAAACAGTTGATTCGAATTATAATGATTGGTTTAGCGGTACGATGAAACTTAATGTTCAATCACTTGGTAGTACTGTTATCATGTCGTTGCCTAACATGTCAATATTTTCGAAGGGAATTATCCCTGATTTGTTTGGATACGGAGAACGAACTCATCCTGTCGATTTGCGCAATGTCTGCGGTAAGTACAAATATATATTTAGGATATCAATTCCTGATAATTTTAAAGAACCGCAGGTTCATGACAAATTAGAGCTCAAGGACTCGCTTATTCAATTCATTTACTCACCTAACTGGGACCAGGATGCCAGATTGCTGGAGTTGGATTATGTACTCACTATACATGATGGTATGATGCCAGCGATAGAATACATGACCTATGTCGAGAAAATGATTGATGTGTTCGAGAGTCCGGTGCTGCTCAATAAACTTTAGGGATAGATTCAGATGCATCATATTGAACTCGGCGTTATTGATCAAAATTAAGTATAGCAGCCTTAAATGTCATAAGATGGCAGGAAAGGCTGCTTTGCTTTTTATCTTATAATTAACATTTTAAACACAAAATTATTAAAAATAACCTTGATGACTTTTTAGGGATCGTATAAGTAATACATGTTATACTTGTAAAAAGAGATGACAAACCCATCTTTTTTTATTATATTACTATGGTTCGCTCAACATAGATACTTCAAATGAGCGACTTCCATGAAAACATCATCGTGCGAACTATAATAGCAGGATTTATATTCCTGTGTGTTATATGTAAAATGGAATCACCAACCAGGAGGTTAAGATGAAGACATTTATTTTGATGTCAAAACTTGCGCCCCATGGTCCCAGCCTTATTGAGGTAGCTTCAAAAGTTAGAGAGGGGTCCGAAGTTGGGCGTAAATGGATTGAAGAAGTAAAGGAAATTTGTCCGCAAGTTAAGTTTAAATTGCACTTTGCATTATTGGGTGGCTATGATTTTATGGATATTTATGAAGCCCCCGATGAAGAAACCGCTGCGGAAGTATCAATGATTTGCGGAGCAAATGGAACCTTTATTGCAGAAAGCTGGACAGCTATCCCCGAAAAGCGCCTTGTGGAAATTGCCAAAAAAGTAAGAAAACCGGAATTTAATCCTGAACATCAATCGGGAGCCTAAGATAAACAGGATACCATTTCGTGCCTGGCAGACGCACTTGTCTGCTGGCAGGCATTGACTGTTTCATTGCCGCCCACATAACGAATTGCTCTATTTCTCTTGGATCAATAAAATTGGAATACCAAGGCTAATATTTATATTTGGGACTCCATTTATTAACGCCATCTTTCAGCAGATCAAACATGGGCCAGACACTGCAGAAATCATCACCGGGACCAAGCGATGCGGTACCGGAACGGTATATTTTACCTTCATCTGTTTTATAAAAAGCGGAAACACCTGGCCGGTAATCCCCTTCTTTGGGGTTATAACCCATATCCGCAGCAAAATTGTTTTTGTGTCCGGAGAGCATTTTGAATTTCCATCCACGTGAATCTGAAAATTCTTTTTGTACTTCCGGTTCGTCGGGGGAAATCACCACAAATGATGCCCGATTTTCAAGATGATGAACTAAGCCGTTAAAACCATCAGCCCACAAAGTGCAGTAGGGGCAACTTTTCCCCATATTATGAATAACAATCAAGTCGTTATTGTCACCGAATAATTCTGAGAGGTTGATGGTTGTTCCATTGATGCTATTAAAGGAGTAATCTTTGATTTCTTCATCGGGAATTTGTCTGCGAAGTTCAGTGAGTTTTTTTTTGTCTTCGAGAAGTTGTTTCTCTAATTCTTCAGCTTGTTTTATTAGATTGTTGACATTGGTTTGATTCATGCGATCTCCTGTCTATAAATAATATTTATTGTATAATCAATATACGACTGTTTTGATCCATAACAATAAGATTTTTTGTCTGGTCGACGCCCTCGTCTGCTGGTACACATTGTATGTTCTATTAGGGGGTACTCGAGGGCGTCTGCCGCTCACATAATTAAGATTTTAATTTAAATAAATAACATATAGCATAAACCTCTTAAATATATTTTATTGGGTTATGAGAAGTATTAAAAAACCATATTCCTACCCGGTACGGATTGCTCATGCTCTGGCAGTTCTATTTTTCTTCTGCCTGACTCTAACCGGATTAAGATTAGCCTGGCTGAAAGAGGATCAATTCTCGGATACGGTTATTGAAATAATCGATGCCATCACTCCCACCGGTGATATATATCAACTGCATTTAATATTCGGAATTCTTTTAACGGGGACTGGAATATTTTATTTAGCTTATGTTTTTCTGACCGGCGAAAACCGAAGACTCTTTGACCTTTTCAGTTTCAGGCAGTATTCATCTGTTAAGAAAATAATCTACCTGTTTTCATTTTCTATCGGTCTTGTTTCTCTGTTTACCGGATACGCAATCTACAGCGGGTTATATATTGGCCCTGATGGTTATTTTTTCAATAGCATGCTGCATCACTGGTGTTTCAGATTGTTGGCGATTTTTGTTATCCTTCATGCAATTGAAACATTAGTAAGTAAGAAAACATCTGTTAATGAAATATTATTCCAAAAGTTAAAAGAAAATAACGTAAATAAAAAGATGGTGATTATAACAGCGATTATTTCTTTAATTGCCATGATAATAGCAATTAGAATAATCAACACATCCGATGATTTACATTGCAAAGAACAAAACAGAATTGTGATTGTTGATGGCCGTGCTAACGATATTGAATGGTATGGTGTCGATTCGATGCAAGTGCAGACTTTTGGGGGAGCTAATTTCAAAGCTGGTGTTACCGAAGCGATTATAAAAACATTTCATAATAAACATAAGATATTCTTCTTAATAAAATGGGCTGATCCCACTCGTTCCTATAATCGATTCCTTATTAAAAACGACAGTGGTTGGATGGAGGAAGTTTCCGAATACAAAAATATTCATGGTGAGTATATTTACTCTGAAGACAGGCTTAGCCTGTTCTTTAGCAAAGACGACAATTGTGCTGCTACTTGCCACATAGGATCAGGCGATAAATTGGGATTACATTACACCAGTGATGATACTGCCGATGTCTGGCAATGGATGGCAGTCAGTACTGATCCGGCTCGTGAAGCTGATGACCGTTGGTGGGGGGGGTATGAGAATGATATTTATGGCGGACAGCATTTTGAAAACAAAGCTTCGGGGGGATATAAATCTAATTTCAATGATGATTGGCAGCAGCCATATTTTCTCCCGATAAATATATTATCAAGAAACTGGATATGGTACGGTTCCGATAGTTATGAACCTTATAACGACGAAGCGGACACTTTCCCGGTAGGGTATCGCATCCCTTCAGTATTGGTCGCTCCAACATTAGGCGACAGGGGTGATGTGATAGCAAAAGGAAAATGGAGCAACGGGTACTGGACTGTTGAAATTTCCAGAAACATAGCTACCGGCTCAGACTTTGATTTGCCATTCAGGGGAGAATTGTATCTTGGTTTGGCGTTCTTTAACAATGCTGATATTAGTCATTCATATCATTTGAAACCAATTAAATTGGTGATAGAGTAATTACTATTGTGAGCGGCAATAAAACAGACAATGCCTGCCAGCAGACGAGGGTATTTACCAAGCACGGGGTTAATCAAACACTTCCCAAGCGGATGGGTTGCCTTTACTCTGCTGTCCCACTGTAAATTTTCATCAACCACTTATGTATCGGGGACATTTCCTCCCAGCGTTTAAAACAATAATCAACAAGCTTTTTTGAATGAAGAATTTTGGGAACAGCCATTTCTTCGTAAGCATAAAAACCATTATACAAGAGAAATTCAGCATTTTTATGTTCAGGGTCAAATCCTCGTGGAGTTCGTTTATAATGTTTTCCTCCCAGAGAATATTTTTTGTACTTCATAATTTTATTAATAGCTTTGGTAAACCCCGCCCCCTTTTTATCATCTATAAGAGCGGAACGATAAATATTTAACATCATGGGATCAGGTTTATAAATTCCGGCCCCGAGAAATATTTTTGTTGGTTCAAGATGGAAATAATATCCTGAACTCGTGAATTTTTTATGAGTCCCTTCCCAGAAATAAATTCCAAGATTAGTTTTATAAGGACTTTTATTTTTACTAAATCGGGTGTCGCGGTAAATTCTGAAAATTGATTTATCAATGCGAGGGTCAGCGACAATTCCCCGAGATAATTTTTTTAATCTTTCACCCATAGTTAGCACAAATTGTCTGGCCGGATTTAGGACATATTCTTCATAATCTTTCCGATGTGTCTCAAACC
>DAOWMZ010000091.1 GCA_030642845.1 Candidatus Zixiibacteriota bacterium | reverse complement strand
ATTTCATAGGATCTGGTATTTTCATCTTCGGGGTTCATATAGTTCATTTCTGAACTCCATGATTAAAATTACATAAAACGATTTACCTCAACGTTGTATTTTAATATGTGGTCATGGATTTGATTTGGCAATGATTATTTCTTTTGTTGAGATGATTGAGAATATAGGGCTACATTTACAAATATGTCTAATGAACGGTATCCAATCCCTTCGGTGTGGATGGACTTTTTGAAGGAACACAATAAGAATTACCTGAACTAAAAGAACTATATTCAGGGATACTACCTGAGATATAATTTACCCTCTGAATATACTTGGATGAATATCCATTGTTAAATTTATTCTTAGAATTATGAATACTCAAATATATATAAACCTCAGGGTATCTCTGTTTCTCAATCAGTTCATCAAGCTCAAATATCTCTAATATCCGATCAAGAATATCAGGGAGATAAATTTCCAATATCTTAAGAAATTTGATAACTAAAAATTCGTAAATAAAGTTTCCCCCAATGGTCTTTGCAATATAATTCCTGAGTATTTTTACCGATTCGGTCAAAAGATCACCGGTTGTAATCGTATCAAAAATCAGAGGACAGGATTCATATATTTTCTGTTCAGAAGTCTCATCTAAAATTAACTCCCGGACAGTTTCTTCCGGAGTATCCAGAGGGCATTCTTCTATAACTGTATCTATTACATATAGGGTATCAATAATATATTCAGATTCAATAGGTTTATAACTGTCTTTAGTATTAAAATCTGAATAATGATACCGTTCGATTTGTTCACTCGAATTACCACTGTATCTTAAAGGTCCCTGATAATTTGTAGAGCAACCAATAAAGAAGCATAAAACAACCATAATAAAAGAGACAACTGTAAGCGGGGATAACAGACTAATGGTGTTATCTTTGTTGAACCTCTGGAATGGTTCTTGTCCTATATGTAAAAAGTTATATCTCATCATTTCAAATCTTAAATATAAACTTGTCGTTATTTCAGGGCTTTGATACGAACAATATAGTAGTAATAAATTATTCAATAATAAATGTGTGCATCATAGTCAGTAATACCTCAGTTATTTCCCTGTTCACTTTAAAAAAAGACAATAATATATACTAAAGCAAGCATAAAATGTCCCGCAAACTCTTAAAAAATTAAAATGTGCAAAAACTGACCAATAGAAGCGACAAGTTTCTAGTAGGGAAGGTTTGTCTTCAAACCTGCCATTCTCTGTGGCGGGTCCGTGGGCGGACCCACCCTACTACTGAATATTATTTTTAAATAGAAACAAGACAGGTAAATCAATCGTTGATTATTAGGACAAAGTTAGTTTTATTATTAGAAATTATATCCTATCAATTGAATAACTAATAGGAGGAAACCAAAATGGGAAAAAACACAATCTGTCATCTTGAAATTTCATCTAAAGACTCTGTCGCATCAAGTATGTTTTACGAATCACTCTTTGGCTGGAAATTAGAAATGGCGATGGGTGAGGAATATATTTTCTTTAATCCGGAAACTTCTCCGGGTGGTGGTATTACAAAAGTTGATGAGATTAGATCCGGTGGCGGGATTGTTTTTTATGTTGAAGTTGATGATATCGATGCATACTTAACCAAAGCAGAAGAACTTGGCGGTAAAATAGTTAAACCTCAAACTCCAATCCCAGGCTATGGTGCTTACGGCCAGTTTAATGATCTTGATAGTAACCTTATCGGATTATTTACAGGTGCAAAATAGTAGACTTGTTGATACATCTCGTGCCTGGCAGATGTCCACATCTGCTGGGATATAGGGCACATGTGGACATGTACCGCTCACAAGAATTTATGCGGGGGTATGAATACAAAGGGTTACCCACAGTCTTGCTGTGGGGATTTTCCATGTTCATAATTCGATTTCTCTATGTAAATCATTTTTCCCATAGCAAGCTATGGGCCACCCAGCCTTTTTTACTTTGCTAAAGAACTCTTGACTCAAATGAATACCAATCGTAGCTTTAATACATATCAATCATTTAAAGATTGATTATACTTATATTTATGAACTTTGATACTTTGATAAACACGGATAGTATGCGAAATAAAATTATATTTACAATTATATATTTTCTTGTTTGTGTATCTGTGTGGGCTGATGCTCCACTCAGAGTTTCATCACTTAAACAGATTCCTTCTTTGGAATCGGTGGCATTGAGGAATCTTCAAGGATCTTTTGAGCACGCACAAATATGCCCCCTTGACAGAAATATAATTTCTTTTGAATTACGAACAAACACAGGAGTTAAACTTTATTGGTATAATACTCTTCGTGATAGTCTGGTTGAAATAAATCCGCCTGAAGCTGAAAAAGGGGGGAAGGGTATTTTTGAAGAATTCGGGATGACCATTAAAAAAGCCGCTCCCGAAAATTATGATCTTGACTGGTGTCCGGTAATTAGTCCTTACGGTGAAATCATCTGTGTTTACACTCATTCTTCCGGCAGTAATCAGGATGTTTATCTCTGTTATCTTTATGAAAACAAACATGTCCTTCTAACTGATGCAGATAAGAAATTCAAAGACAGGAATTCCCGCTGGTCTCCCGATGGAAGAATGATTGCTTTTCAATCCGACCTAACAGGTAAAAATGATATTTACCTTCTGACCGGCATGGACAAATATCTGAACTATCCCAATAAATATAAGCCGGGTTTATATAGAGTGCCTGGTGATAATGAAATTGAAGGATCTGTTATCTCGTGGAACCCGCACGCACAAACGGGTATTTTAACATTTACCGAATTTATTGATTCGGGTATGGCAGATTATTATTCATCATCATTTATCTCTTTGCCTGATTCTCAATCGGTTCGGATGATGATTGATTATGATAACAATAATATGATTATGCCTTCCTTTGATCCGTTGAATGGGAATAAAGTTGCCTTTTATTCTTACAAGTGGAATGAATTTGATAATAATAAAAAATTAAAAAAATATAATATAAATATTAATAATGTTGTTAAAGACAGCGAAAGTAAAATAAGCATTAGTACAATTTCAACTATTCCAATAAATAACTCACCAGTTATTATAGATGATTATCGTGGTCCTGTCTGGTTGGACAATTCAAAATATATACTATACCTGCAAAAAAATAGTGATGGAATCACTTCATTACATTACGGAGATGTTACAGCCTGGGAAAATGGGGAGGAACCATTCAACGGTGAATTGTTAACATCGGATGACTATAAAAACATCCGCCATCTTTCGATTGAAAATCAACAGATTGTATTTGTAAGCGATGTGAATGAAAGTTCGTATATAATAATCGGAAGACTAACAGGAGAGGGGGCTATGCCCCCGGAGAAACCGGACTATAAATTAGAAGGGCATCCTCATTATGCTGATTTTGTAAACCGGGTTGGTCAAACTTCGAAAGAGTCATTGTTGAAAAAGTTAACATTAAAACCTGTGGGTGGGAAAGATCTGATTATAAATCGTCCGATTGTCGGATTGGGAATTAGTGCACTAATATTCTTTTTAACAAATAGTGGTGATGATGATCCGATAGCGGTTAACATGTGGGATGATTTACCTGATCCACCAAACCCGGACAACTGACACTAAGTGTCTTTTATTGATTATGAACAGTTTATTTAATCATAATAAGATATCTTTATTAATACTTCTTTTATGCCTTTGTGCATCTACATTATGGGCAGCTGATCCTGAATGTATTGTTCCAAATGATACAATTATTTTCCAATGCTCCCCTTCTCTGGTCAGTTTACCTGTCGGATGTGAAGATGCCGATAATGATTTAGTATCCGGACCTGATATTGTCTCTATCCCGGCATTTGGGACAATTGTAGGAGGAAACTGGGAATATACTCCAACCGGTGATGAAGACATTAATGTAACTATTGAATGTGTGGATGCTCTTGAGGGAATCTGCCAATCTCCGTTTGTAGTTACTTTTGTTATGAATTCTCCGCCTGATTCTCCGGTATGTCCTCCGGATAGCTCTCATTTTACTTGTGATATTTCCGAACCGATTACAATTGATGGATTCTCATGTACCGATCCTGATAACAATATTGATTCTATGATTATTGTCATTGGAATTGATACTCTGGATTTGGTTAGTAGTAGTATTATCTTCATTCCTGAAGCTGGAGATAATATTTTAAAATTTATCTGTATCGATTCCTGTGGTGAAAAAGATTCCTGCGAAACAATAGTAAGTGTGACTGAAAACAGTTCTCCGACAATCAACTTTAATCCTCATCCGGCTAATGACACTCTTGATCTCTTTTTATGTGCCGGCGATTTCTATGAACTTTTTTACGATGTTACTGATGTCGATGACAATATAAAATCGGAAGCTCTTGATGCCGGAAGTCCGGGTACAATAGATACTGCTCTGAATAGAATCCAGTTTTTTCCAATATTATCTAGTGTATATCGAGAAATTATCGTAGTAACTGATTCATGCGATGTTGTAGATGAAGATACAATATTTGTAAATGTAACCATGAATTCTCCACCGGATATTACTTTTGGTTCAGATCAAAATATCGATCTATGTGAACCTGCTCCGATTTGTGTTAATTATATTGTTACTGATAATGATCCCCTTGATCTGATAACAGAAACATTAATATTCGACCATCCCACAGCAACTATTGACACAGCGGAGAATGAAATCTGTTTCACTCCTGATATTTCAGGTGAATATACAATACAAGTGCAGGTAACCGATAGTTGCGGTTTAAGTGATCTGGATGATATTATTATAACTCTTAACCTAAATGAACCACCGGTTGCCGATTCAACTGATCCCGATGAAATATTTATTTGTCAGGATACTACAATCACTCACAAATTTACAGCCGTAGATATTACTTACCCGACTCTCACATGGCTTCCACTTACAAATGATGTTGAAATTAATATTGATGGGGATATGATTTTGATAGTGGATACATCGGGTTCATATATAGTAACTGCCGAAGTTACCGATGGTTGTGATGCCAAAGACACGGTATCGCATGTTTTCATTATTACAAGAAACAGTGCTCCGACAATCAGCTTTAATCCTCATCCGGCAAATGATACTCTCAGTCTTTTCTTATGTGCCGGTGCTTTCTACGAACTTAGTTATGAAGTTACTGATAATGACAACAATATTGAATCGGAAACTCTCAGTGCAGGAAGTCCGGGTTCAATCGATACTGCTCTGAATCTAATCCAGCACTTTCCAACAACATCGAATGTATATCAAGAAATTATTGTGGTTGCTGATTCCTGCAGTATTATTGATGAAGATACAATATTCGTAAACGTAACTATAAACAGTCCTCCAATCTGTATTGTAAGAGACACAGTAATTGATCTTGCCGATTCGCTTGTTTATATCAGAGTACCGATTGGTTGTAGTGATGTAGATTTTGATGCTGGTTTTCAATCGGAACCAACTATTGATTTATATGGCCAGAATCCGGAGGGGGATATTTATGAAGATGCCGGTGGTTATTATTGGGAATATTTTGTCCATGATGATGATACCCTGGATGTGGCAATAATCTGCACTGATCCCTGTGATACGTTTAGTGTTGATACTTTTAATGTGATAATTAATGTCAATGATCCGCCTGAAATTTCTATCAAGAGAAGCGGGACAACATCGCTGACTTCAGATACAGTTAGAATCCGCCCTGATCAGGAACTCAATCTCTGGATAATAGTTGAAGATCAGGATAGCAATCTGGATACAATTTTTACTATCAATACAGACCTTTCTTCGCTAACACCAATAGGTAATTTTAATTGGAACGAAGAAGAAAACTATAACGATAGCATCACCGGGATATTGACGGTTTTATCTGATACTACTCACGTTAATAGCATTTTCCCGGTTACGTTTTCTGCCAGAGATAACTATAATGTTTTTATAGACACTACAATTTATATTGAAGTTTTGCCGGTAACAGATCTGAAGTTTTTCCTTGATCCTGATTCCAGCAATTTTACGAATTTTCATGAAGACCGAGAAACAATACTCTATTATCGAGCTGTTGATGAAATCCATCCTTCTGATTTAATTACAATAACTGCAGAAACATTGCCTGCCGGAGCAATATTCCAATCGACAACCGGTAATCCAACTCATGCTTCTGTTACCTGGACACCTGATATCTGTGACCACGAACAATTGGGTTCTTCGGTAACAGTTACCCTGAGGGCAGTCAACGATTCCGGTGATGTTTTAGTTTCCGATGGTTTTGATCTGCTGGATGCCGGGAATCAAAAACCAATAATAATTGTTGATAACCAATGGACTCTTACCGAAAAAATCCTCGATACATTGATTATCACAAGTACTGATACTGACGGAGAATGTATGGGAGCACCTCTCCCATTATATAACCTGTTGAGTATTTCAAGTAATCCAAATAGTGGAATCCTTCCTGAAATATTGATGTCAAATGATAGCGCATTTGTTACATGGAAACCTCTTGATGGTGATCGTGGTGAATATACTATAACTTTCGAAGTCGATGATCAGTTGGGGGCAAAAGATACTTCGATTATTGATATTACTATTCTTGCCACCAGTAATATGCTCCCTGAATACATTTCGCTTCAAACTAATGCAACTCTAAGAGTAAATAATCCTGACGGTTCGATTACTCTGACAAATTACGAAGATGATCAGTTTTATTTTGAAATAACTTTCTTAGATAGCAATGTCTTAGACACTATCGCAATTGTATCTGATTTTGATGAACTTAATAACAGTAATAAAACCGGATGGAACTGGGATCTGTTGGTAATTGATACTAATTATTCTATAGGAAGATTCTCATGGACACCCAGTGATACTGATGCAGCTGATTATAATATGTCGTTTTTTGCTCTTGACAGGGATACTGTCTCGGAGATCAAAAATGT
>DAOWMZ010000249.1 GCA_030642845.1 Candidatus Zixiibacteriota bacterium | reverse complement strand
TCTTCAGTCTCAGGATCAAAGGGCAAATTAGCTTTTCTATATTTCCCTGATCCATCAATTTGATTTGTAAACACAAAATCTCCTTTTTAATATGAGAGAGGGTTTCCCCTCCCTCATAGTTATTGGTTACTGGTAATCAACAAACTGGTGTCCTTCACGAACAGACGGTCCAAAGATATAGCTATAGCCGCTAACGGCCAGTTTAACAACTGGTGTTGCATCTACCATAGCAGCAGAATTGATAACTTGAGCGACAAGTCGTTTGCCTATGGCCTGCGCTAAAATCTCAACCGCCGGAGTTGTTGCGGCGGGATATGCCACTCCAACAGTTGTAGCCCCCGCAGCGAGAGTTTTAACAAGCTCCTTAGTTCCATCATCATCATCGCAAGCATAAATCGGAATGGCCGATGTTCCGCTACCAAATGTCGTATCGGCGGCTACCCTTGTAATGCGATGGAGCACCTGATGATCGGTGTTGTGCAGTTTCGTAGGCTTACCCTGTAAGGTTAGTCCTGCATTGCAATACCAAGCACCAGAATCATCCGACTTAATAGCATAGCCGTTTTCGGCCGTACAATCACCATCGGTAACTGCAAGCAGATGACCGGTAGTAGTTGTATGAGCCTCGGCATCAGGTAATGCACCGACTAATACTATTCGCCAATTATCTGACGAATTGATTCTCAATTGCAGAGAATGATAATCCGTTACCTCGGCGGCTTCATCGAGATTTATGATTCCATCTCCATCAGCGTCGAGGTTGGTATCTACATCTTTTGCCGCAGCACCAGTGGTAGCTCCATGTTCAAATAACATACTACCACCAGAGGCAGCGGAAATAGTAACATGGGCGGCAACTTCATCTCCGATATAATACAACCGAGCAAGAATTGCTTCGTCGTCATCAAAGCTAACATCAAACGGTATCAATTCCTGGGGAGGAATATCACCAATATAATCAGACATAATATTCTCCTTTTAGAATTCTAATCCGTTTACAATACCAAATCTCTCTTCGCCAAAAAATTCCCAGCCACGTTCACCATGAATATGTCCGGCCTTTACATCTTTTTCATCGCGAACTACTGGTTTATAACCAACTTCACGACCGATTAAAGGTCTGTAACTATGTCCGGTAGCGGGAATTAAAAGAACAGTTCCCATCGTAGCAATGGATTGACCAAGGAGATCACATTTGAGGATGTCGACAGTGCCGACACCGGGAACAGTAAATGAATTGATATTCAATCCATCAGATTTAAGATCCTGATTATATTGAACTTTCTGGAAAGCAATATTATTCAGCAATCTTAAAAGCTGTCCGGAAGCTACAATCGCGCCACCTTCAGGGTTTTTATCATACCATTCGGCGATAATATCCCAAAAGTCGAGGCGGGTAATAGTTCCGTCAACATCCCATACATTAGTTTCAATCCAGGTTTTTAAACCGGTTGAGGTATGCAGGGAGTAGGTGTGATTTGAATTATCAATATGTCCGGCACCCCAGATAAGATCAGATTCTTCCTGATCTTGAGCTTGTCCCAAAGCGTCTCCGAGTGCTTCCTTGAAAGGATCATTCGTATCTGCTCCATTAGCTCTTTCTGCGGCTTTACTGCCGGTCATTTCTACAGGCCATTCAACAATACCTGTATAGAATTTCTTGTAAACTTTTCCACCCTGCGGTCCCTTGCCCATATCTGAGCCTTCAGGAATGCCAGGAGGAATAATTTTACACCATTCGCCTTTAACTAAAAAAGGCGTTCCGGATGTTCCCACATTACGGGTACATCCGGCACTGGTATCAGTTGCAACAAAATCAGCGGTAAAGTGAATGACTTCATCACTCTCCGTCCTGATTCTGCTATATTTGGATAGGCGAGTCTCGCCATCTTCAAATACAAGACCGGTAGTCCCCTGTACGGTTTCGGTTGTTCCGGTGAACTGAATCCAACTCGGAAGATCCGGTTTCTCAAGATGGCCAAAGACAATCGATTTTGTCGGATCGTGTTTAGCCTTCTTCATCATCCAGGATAGAAACGGGTGTTTCATTCTCTTGTATTTCCAGATATTAGGACCTATCTCAAATGGTTGTGTAGGATCAATAGATACGGCGGGACCATAATCGTCTGTGTCCGTCATCCCTAACCATTGATACACATCTTTTGGATTAGCCATTTAATTTCCTTTTAAAATTAGTTATCATATTTGACTTAATAGCTCCCTTCGTAGGATTTTGCTATATCATCAAACATTTTCTTAGGGTCAATTTTCGATTTTTCAATATTGACATGACCCCCGGCATTCCCAAGTTGATTTTTATACTTTTCCCGAAATTCAGCTTTAGCACTTTCACGTCCACGCTCAAATTCCTTTTTACTGAAATCGTTGAGTTTGGTAGCTCTCGCCGCAAGATGCAGTAATTCGCTTTTGTCCATTCCCCCGGTTTTTACCTGTAAGGCAATGGTTTCGCGAATACCTGAAAGATTCCCATAGTCTTCATATTTTTGTGCAAGATGAGTATCAACCAGAGTGTTTCTTACGGGAGCTAAATTAGTCTTAAGTTTATCGTCAACTTTTTTATCGATGAAGTCTGATAATTTGTTCGTCCCCTCTTTAATTTCTTCTGGCGTACCAGAAAGGAGCGTTGCAATATTATCCATATCATCGACTGACTTTTCATTGCCAAAACTTATATCGACTCCGGATTCTTTCGCTAATTTAGTTATTAACTGTACCGGGTTATCTCTTAGCTCAGACTTTATTTTATTAAAGACTGAAAGATCGTTACCCTGATCTCCTACTCTCTTCGATAAATCTTCGTGCTTGAGCGTAATTTCATCAAGGTCTTTTAATTTAGAATGATAATCGGTGAATAGTTTGCTAAATTCGGTGTTGGCTGTTTCCGTATCATCAAATTTTGGGATTTCGGGAGTCTTGATGTCCGCAGAGCCTCCACTGTCGTCAGTGTCCGCAGCTCCTCCATCATTATTATCGGTGTTAGCGTCCGCAGAGCCTCCATCATCATTGATGTCCGCAGCCCCTCCACTATCGCCTTCATCCTAAAATCGAAATAACATTATATCTCCTTTAAATTAAGTTTACTTGTTAATTTATTTAAAATATTCATTGCTTCAGATATGGCTCCTTCTTCGCGTTGTCGAAGTTCCGGCGTAAAATCAATTCTCTTGAAGTATTCATTTTTCCTGACATCGATTCCTTTTTTTAATTTCATTATGCGTTCATTGAACACAGAATTATTCTCAAGCTCCTGTCTTGAGATATTTAATTCTTTAATCTTTTCGTCTGACATTGAATGAGTTTTTTTAACCGACATCTCTTAATCCTCTAAATATATCAGACTCATCCTGCATATTCGGATTTGTGGATGCGTCTAGTTTCGGCATATTCATTTGGGGTGCTGCCGACATTGCCTGCATGTGTTGTTCTATATGATCGGCCAAATTATATTTTGATTTCTCAGGCCATATCTGGTAATCGGGAGTTGACATTAGCCGTTTATGAATAGCTATATGTTCCTGATGATTATCATTTGGGGACACTGTTCTTGGATTGCCGTAGGCTATTAGTTGATTTTCCTCAAATGGCGGAATAGTAATCTTTCTTTCTCTGGGGTCTTTTATGAAGTTCTGATAATTCCGGGGATTTAATAATGAAGCTATTTCAGCCGCAATATTATCCATCTTGAACATATCCGGTGTAGTCGATGCTAATTTATAGAAAGTAAACATATTATTCAATTTCAAGTCGATGCCGCTTGTAAAGGATACACCTTGTGGTACAAAGTCAGGGACATCGATAAATTTATAATCTTTAGAAGTAATGGTTTCCCAATACATTCCGCTTGTACCGTAAGCCTGAACCCTCTCTTCTTTAGTGAGATTCTTCTGTTCGAGTTTAAATTGTAATATATAGATAGGGATAAGACAATTTTCCTCTACGTTCAATGCGACTTGTGTTTCTCTTGATGCTTTCCCTGCCTGGACAAAAGATGCTTCTCTTGCTGATCTACGCCCCGTACTATATTGCCCCATAGCATTATTGCCCATTCCTACGGACATTTTCATTACATCTAATTGTGTTCCCAATTCTTCACTTGAACCATTAGGGTCAAATCCCGGATTAAATATCGTAAATTTATCTCTGATACTTCCGCC
>DAOWMZ010000126.1 GCA_030642845.1 Candidatus Zixiibacteriota bacterium | reverse complement strand
GAGCATGATCTGCGGCATTCCATTGTAATGTTGGATTAAGAACCACATCGGTTTCGTTATTTGCCGGTGATAGCAAAACAGGGATATTGGGGATAGTGTCATCAGTTGTTATGTCTGAGAGTATTTTAATTAAACTGCTGTCAATCATTAGAGGAGGATCAATTGGAGATGGGAATCCGGTTGGGTCTAATATCCTGGTGTAATCAAGATTTAAATATGTTGATTCAACCGGAATGGATATGCTCTGACAGCGAAATACTAAATTCACCAAACTACCATTTCCGTTTTCATCAACAACAGGAATATTGTTTGTACCTTTAAGTACTATGTTCAAATATGAGGGCTCCATTGTTACCGGATGAACTACATTGACTGATAACGTCGTGGTGGCTTCGTTTAACGAAGTATCAATTGTTGCACTAATAAATTCAAGTAAGTGCGATCTAAAATACACTTTGAAAAATATCTCATAGAGTTCTTCAATATTAAATACTTCATATGTCAGATACAACAGAGAGTTAGCAATTTTCTGATTATAGCGGGGGGTTAGTTTCATCAGTGATACCTGTGGTTCCAGATAAATAGTCAGAGTTATACTTACTCCCTGAGAGACATCCGAAATCTCTTCGCCCCGATAAAGAATAACCCCGTTGTCATCAAGAACCTCAACTACAAAAAGTCGTCCTGTACCTGAGGGGACTTCGATTGCTTGACTGAAAACATAGCCGTTTTCTTCGGATAAGGGAATAGAGACTTCGATTGTATCCATATCATCAGCAGTAATGACAATATGCAACTGGCTTACCATTTGTAATAATGCTGAAGTTGTAAGTTTCAGATCAATCCCGACATTGCCCGGTCCCTGGCTATTCGTACCCTTGTCCGAGCATTGGATGTGAATTAAAAATGAGACAAGGAGTATGGTTATTAATGAAAAAATGAGAGAGTTTTTCTTTAGCATGATAATCTTCCTGAGTTTATATGTCTAAATTCCATGACATTTTATATAAGGAAGTTAATCGACACTATGCTACGTTGCAAGTTATTTTTGAGAGGGATGTTTTCAGTAGGGTAGAACCACTTATTGGTTTTGCCACACAAAGTATGTTTATTTGTTTTGGCAGGATCGCTATGGGATCCTGCCCTACTTGCTATACCACACCATAAATGGTGTGCCAGCCAAAATTATTTATAGTGACTTCGTCACTTAAAAATGGCTATGCCACCTAAGCCGGGAATTCGACTTTGGCGAACCATTCGATTTCGATGCCATCAAACAACCGATCGCGTTCCTTGCAGTCAGCAAAGAATTGCCATTCGCCATCGTTGATTACATCACCGTTGATTTTCTTCTCGGCCATCTGAGCAATCTTCTTGAAATCTTCGTAATGCTCGGTCATACGAAGCTCCGCATAATCACGAGCAGCAAAAGTCGAAATCAAGAATTGCCAATCCGATGCAGACATCAGCATAAGTTCTCTTGCCAATTGTTTAAGCAGGTCTTCGAGTTCATTATCCCGCTTGTCAGGATTGTCCTGCCAGTAGCGAGCCAGTTCACACATCTTGTCTTCGGATTTGTAAATATGTTTCCAGGTCCAATCATTATGTTCGTTCAACCAGATATAATGATGATTTCCCTGCCCCCAGCTTCCTTCGGGGATGGAGATAATTTTATCTGGTTGAGTGCGAGTCAGATGTTCAGAAAGGAATGTGACTTCAACATTTTTATTTTTTTCAATGTTAATCAATGTCTTTTTAAGAAATTCCGGACCTTCAAACCACCAGTGGCCAAAAAGTTCAGCATCATAAGGAGCAACCAATATCCCATTATCATTTGCAGATTCACTATACTCAGATAATATTTTATCAATCTCAGAAACATAATGCTCGGCATTTTCCGGAATACGACTCAATGCGGATTCGCGATTATATTCTACCTTATCAGCAAGATCAGCTTTGGACGAAGTCACCGCCCAGTAGCGATGTCCTCCGGGGAATCGTTTCTTGTGGAAATCAAGATAGTTGCCATCGCCGGGATAGCCATGCTCACCCGACCAGACTAAAAGTCCGGTTTCGGGATCACGGCTGAAAATCGCAGTTGGTTTTTTACCTTCCGGTGCTGATGATACAAGATAAACTTCGCGCGGTGTTTTGTCTTTTTCTTCTTCACGCGGGGTATATTGTTTTTCGAATTGTCCCCAGAGAAATTTGAGAGCTTCAAATCGGTCGATATATACTCCAACCGATTTTCCGCCTTTAAGTAAAACCGAATCAATTATAAAATAATCAATTCCATTTTCAGTAAGGAATTCATCTGAACCTTTACGGAGATAGCTTTTTTTCTTCCCATTAATAGGAACCGGAGGGGTCCATACATAACGGGGGCGGAAAGCACACTCAGGCAGCCATAGTCCTTTGGGATCTTTGCCGAAATGTTTTTTGTAATTTTTAACAGCCATTTTGGTCTGAACCTGAAGAGACTCATCGCGGGAGAGAAGTGGATAATAACCATGTGTAGCACCGCAGGTAATAATCTCAAGATAACCATTATCCTGAAGTTTCTTAAATTCATTCAGGATATCGCGATTGCAGTTATTAAACATTTCCAAAGTGCTGGAATAATATTCCTGCCAGAGATATGAATTTTTTAGCATCCCTTTTTGATCATATTTAATAAACTCTTCAGTATCATCTTTGGCGGCTTTAATCTTCTGCTCCAGATATTCGATAAACTCATCCTTGAATGAATCATCAGCCAGTTGTTCGCATAATACCGGAGAAAGCCCCATTGTCAATTTGGGTTTATAACCCTCATTTACAAGTTCATTCAGGACTTTAATAATCGGAAGGTATGTTTCCGCAGAGGCTTCGCTTAACCAGTCGGTTCCATGCGGCCATTTGCCATGTGAGAGAACATAGGGGAGATGTCCGTGCAGAACAAAAGCAAAATATCCTTTGCTCATTTCTCCTCCTCATTGCGCGTTGTGCTGGATTCAAAACCGATATTTTTGCTTGGCTGGTTAGGGTCTGTATGAAGTTTTATTTCACCGAATTTATCTTCGAATTTTTTTATGTTTTCGGTCAGAGCCTTAAGCATAGCTTTGGCGTTCATTGGAGCCATAATTACTCTGGATAAAACTTTGGCTTTAGACATCGCTGGCATCATTCGAGCAAAATCAAAAATAAATTCGTTTGGCGAAAATAGAATCATAGCCAGATTTGAATAGACACCCTCTTTGGCATTATCATCAATTTCAACGCCTATTTGTTGTCTTTGTGGCATTTGCTGCATTTTATTAAACTCCTTATCTTGCATTTAAATCACTTGTGGTAAATATAGTAATGTAATATATTCGTTTTTCAAACAAAAGAATAAGGATGAAGTTCGCCTTTTTCAAGATAATTATGTTTTGAGGCAATAGTGCAGTTAAAACCGGGGAAAATTGAAACCATTTTAAAGAATGTCGGTAACGCTAAAGTACTGATATTAGGCGATATAATGCTCGATGAGTATTTATTGGGTTCGGTTAACCGCATTTCACCCGAAGCTCCTGTGCCAGTTGTGGAAATTACATCCAGCCGGATTTTATTAGGCGGATCTGCCAATGTTGCCGCCAATATAAAAGCCCTTGGGGATGAACCGATTTTATTGGGGACTGTCGGTGAAGATGATGCCGCGATTAAATTGACTCAGTTGCTCAAACATAAAGGGATTTCCAGTGATTTTTGCATGCATGATACTTCTCGCCAGACAACAATAAAGACCCGTATTCTGGCTCATAACCAACAGGTAGTTAGAGCGGATCGGGAAAATCGCCATGAGCTGAATGATGATATTGAAAACAAGGTTTATAAAAGATTTTTATCTGTTGTTGATGAAATTGATGCTGTGATTATTTCTGATTATAGCAAAGGAGTTGTAACTCCCTCTCTTCTGGAAAAAGTTATAAATAAATGTAAAGAGAAAAAAATCTTTATCGGCGTGGATCCCAACGAATCACGATTTAGCAACTATCGCAATGTATCTCTGATCACACCCAACCATCATGAAGCAGGATTTGCCTATGGCCGCCGGATCATCACCGAAAAAGATTTATATGAAGTCGGCAACGGGCTCCTAAAACAATTAAGTGCCAGATCAATTTTGATTACTCGCGGTAAAGATGGGATGTCATTATTCCAGACCGATGAAGAAGCGACTCACATTCCCACTTTTGCCCGCCAGGTGTTTGATGTCACCGGGGCCGGTGATACAGTAATTGCAACATTTGTATCGGCGGTTTGCGCCGGTGCTAACCTTGCCGAAGCGGCTATTGTTTCTAATGCCGGAGCCGGATTAATTGTGGCTGAAGTTGGAACGGCATCTGTTACCAAAGCCCAGCTTACCAGAGAGTTGATGCGAAACATCAAAAATGGTAATTTGATTAAAGCGGCTGTTAGCTCGTAATAATGTTCATTTATAATTGGTTTTGAAAATCATATATGTACCTCAAAAAAATCATCAAAAGATCTCAAATATCCTCTATATTAAAAAAACATCGAAAAAATAATGAGACAATAGTTTTTACTAACGGAGTTTTTGATATTCTTCATCGGGGGCATGTCGAGTATTTAGCCAAGGCAAAAAAACTTGGTGATGTTTTGATTGTCGCTTTGAACTCTGATTCCTCCGTTAAACGATTGAAAGGAGAGGGACGCCCTCTTCAAAAACAAAATGATCGGGCAGTGATTCTTCTGGCTATTGAGGCTGTTAATTATGTAATCTTTTTTAGTGAGGAGACTCCCGACAAACTTATTAAGCAGGTAAAGCCTGATATTTTGGTTAAGGGAGCAGATTATAAAATTTCGGAGATAGTTGGGGCAGATTTTGTAAAATCTTATGGTGGAAAAGTAAAAAGGATTACTCTTACCAGAGGAAGATCGACCAGCAGCATTATTTTGAATTCCCGCCAAACTAATAATAAAAAATAGATTAAATTGTTTGTAAGTATCTTGCTTGCGTTTTTAAAAATTAAATCCTAACTTAATATCAATGTTTGAATTAAAGGAAAAATCCGGAGAATCCCTGACCAAAGTTCTGAGTAATCAAGGCTACTGGCCTGCTCAGGCAGAGCTGTTTCTAAATGAAGGAAAATATTCTCGCACTGTTGAAATTTGTAAGCAACATCTTCCTGAGGATACTCATCTGGTTTCGGGATGGATCGTTTATGCCAAAGCTCTGTTTTTTGCTGGTCAGATAGAACTGGCTGAAGAGTATTTTTATCGAGTTCTTGCACATGATCCGGATAATCTTGTCAGCTTAAAATTTTTAGGTGATATAAAATTCAGACAGGGAGACGAAATTTCCGCAATGGCTAATTATACGCGTCTGCTTGAAATTGCTCCTTTTTGTTGTGGATTGAAATCACCACTAAAACGCAAAACCGAAACTGCAACAAAAACAGTAATATTACAACGCAAGCCCGAGAAAGCTGCGATAAATAAAGAATCTAATCTCAGGGAAATACCTTTTTATACGGAAACTGTAGGTGATATTTATCTTGCCCAGGGTCATACCAGGTTGGCGGCTAAGGTTTATAGAAGTCTTATGGAAAAAAACCGTAATCCCCGATTAGTCGATAAATTAGAAAAAATAGAAAAAGAAATAAATAAAAAGGATTGATTCATGTTTTCAAAAAGGATTGAACAGGTCAGGGAAAATTTGAAAGCCCAGAATATTGATGGTTTGATTATTACGAATTATGACTGGATGGATAAAAGAGCCAGTCTGCTTCGTTATCTGGTCGGATTCAGTGGTTCAACAGGATTATTAGTAATTGGTCCGAAACGGACTGATTTTTTTACTGATTTTCGTTATACCAGTCAGGCTGCCAAAGAAGTAAAGGGAGCAAAAGTAAATATTGTTCCCGGTGATACAATGGATGCACTGAAAGATTTTAAACACTTGATTAAGAAGAATTGGCGTTTTGGTTATGATTCCACCCATTTTACTATGGCTAATCAGAGTAAAATGCGGCATGTTTGGCCGGAAATTTTATTGGTTAAAGCTGATGAAGCTATATCTGAAGTGGGCTGGGTCAAAGAAAAAAGCGAGTTAATAGAACTCCAAAAAGCAGCTAATATTTCCGAT
>DAOWMZ010000079.1 GCA_030642845.1 Candidatus Zixiibacteriota bacterium | reverse complement strand
GGAGGGTTATCGTACCTGTCATCTTTTGGATAGTGGGCTTCATCAATACCAAAGATAGTTTCGAGTTTTTGCGTAAAAGCTTCCCTAAGCGGACAGGGATCTTCGTCTGATCCAGCATGTGTTGCAGCGTATATTGCATCCACCGCCCTCTCAGCGTTTCTGAAGAAATGATCTTCTCCTATTTTTTCATAAAGATGTGTCCTTTGAAGAACATCAATAACAGAGTCGGTCAATCCGCTAAAGGAGATGTCGTAGCCAGCCTCCCGGATTCGGCTGACCAGAACTGCCAGCATATCTTCTCCGGAAGCATCAATTTCATTTATCCCATTTCCAACTATGATAATATGTTTTAATTCGGGCATTCCTGAAATGCGATCAAGAATCTGTTCTTCGAGATAATTAACATTTGCAAAATAAAGTGAACCATTATATCGAATAAGAGCTATATGGCGGCATTGGGCAAGTTTATAACGATCTTTATTATGAAAAGTATTATCAACATTGAGTGACAGAAGAGCAATATCAGGTCTCATACTTCTGAAAATTTGAAGAGCAAGGGATAAACCGACACCTATAATTATACCTCGATCAAGATGCGGAGCAAATGCAAGAGTAGATACAAATGTGATCATACCGATGATACCGTCGTATTTTTGAGCTTTATAAGCATGTACAAACCCACTGAAATTAATTAAGCCGATGACTGCCATCATAATTATTGCAGCAAGAACTGCCTGTGGAAGATGATATAGTAAAGGAGTAAAGAAAATTAGGGTAGCGGCAACTATACAACTGCTGAATATATTTGACAGGCCTGTTATAGCACCAGCCTGAATATTTATTGCTGAACGGGAAAATGATCCTGAAGTTGCATAACTTTGAGAAAATGATCCCACTATATTGGCTAATCCCTGTCCAATCAACTCCTGGTTGGGATCAAGACGTTGGCCGGTTCTTGCAGCCATGGCTTTGGCAATTGAAATAGCCTCCATAAACCCGAGCAGTGAAATAATAATGGCCATTGGAAAGAGATAAAAAATAGTACTTGTCTCAAGACGAGGCATTATAAGACCGGGAAGTCCTTTGGGGATATCACCTATAACAGCTCCGCCGCCTGACATGATAATATTATCATCTTTAAGCTGTCTGTTCCCTACTTTAATACGCCAATTACGACCGTCATCTTTAACACCGCTGAGTTTATTGTTAATATCGTAAAAATGCAAATTACCGTCTTTTTTTTCAACCCCTCGAAAATGAAGATATCTCAAATCCTCCCTGAAAATATGGGCAGCCTCCTTAAGCTCCTCAACCTCAACATTCAGCAGAGAAATTGTATGTTTCATCTTCAGAACCTGAACTGACTTTTCTCCATAAGACTCTTCGATAGATTGGATACTGGCTATAAATTTGATTCTCTCTTTTGATTTGGAATCAATCTCTTTGAGATCATTATTGAACTCTTCAATCATACTTTTAGCTTTGAGATTTTCAATCATATCAAGATTTGTTTTATGATTGTGTTCAAAGCCTGTTAACCATGAGATCAAAGTTGTCAGTACAACGGCTACCAGAACATAAGGAATTTTGGGATTAATTCGTTTTAATGAAATCATAACAGCAAAAGCCAGAATTGCGATACCGAGCGTCGGCCAATGAATATATGAGATTGCAGCAATAACAACACTATAAATAGTCAGGTAATGATGGCCGGCAGTATCTACTGTAATACCGAAAAGCTTTGAGAGCTGGGAAGTTGCTATAATTATAGCGGCGGCGCTGGTGAATCCGTTGACAACCGGATGGGAGAGGAAATTAACAACCAACCCCAACTTAAGCACACCCAATAGAAATTGGAATATACCAACCATAAGTGCTAATAATATGGCATAGGCAATAAATGCCTCACTGCCCGCGGTTGCCAGAGGTTCCAAAGCAGTAGCCGTCATTAATGATACAATCGCTACCGGACCGGTAGCCAATTGCCGGCTGGAACCGAAAATGGAAGCTACTAAAGGCGGCAGAAAAGAGGCATATAGACCGTAATAGGCAGGCAGATTTGCCAGTTGAGCATAAGCCATTGACTGAGGAACCAAAACCAGGGCAACGGTTAAACCCGATAAAAAATCAATACGCAGCTGAGTTGTTCCATAACCTTCAAACCAGGTCATGACAGGGAATAATTTAGTTATTATACTTTTTTTTTGTTTTTTTTTGTTAATCTTTATGTGAGTTTCATCTGACATAAGATTTCTACCATATCATATTTAAACGCCAGGTTCTTTAATGCTAATCTCAAAAAAACCTCAGTTCCATCCTCAGCCAAAAATCAATGCGGCAAAGTTAACATATACACAATAATATGGCAAGATCTAATTAAGTATAATATAGCATTATTGATCTTGTTTTAAGTTTTATATTGCCTTTGTAAAAGTGGAAGATAAATTTATATAATCCATCTTGATAAATATCGGGTGGAGAGTTATAATATGTATTAATCTTAGGGTTTTCGCCTCAGGAAGGGAGTAAACGTGGCGATTGTAACAGTCTTCAGCGGTTCTTACTGTCATGGTGATGAAATTTCTCAAAAAGTATCCGAACAATTGGGTTATGATTCAGTAGAAGAGAAACTACTTGAAATTACTGCTGACAAGTATGGATTAACAAAAGAGAAATTATTAAAATCAATAAAGGGACAGGCAACATTATTTAATACTTTTACACATCAACGCGAAAAAAACATCGCCCGCCTGAAATTGACTCTGGCCGAAGTTACAGTTCAAAACAATATGCTCCTCCATGGATACACAGGACATCTTCTCCCTCGAACCATTTCGCATGTACTCAGGACCTGTATCATAGGCAATTTTGATTTTAGGATAAAACAGGCTGCTAAAGAAAAATCTATTTCAGAAAAAGATGCTGAGAAAATTATCCATAAAGATGACGCTGAGCGATTGGAATGGACCAGCTATCTCGAGAATAAACCTCCCTATGATGAAACCCTCTACGATCTATTGATACCGGTACATACCGTTTCAATAGACGATGCCGTTGAAAGTATTTGTAAATATGCATCCGGGGAACAAGTATGCCCTACCCCACGTTCACTCAAAGCGGCAGAAGATTTTATTAAAGCAGCAGAAGTAGAATTAGCTTTGATGGAAGAAGGACACAAAGTTGATGTCTTCTCCGAAGGGGAACATATTGTAATGACTATTGAAAAAGATGTTCTGCGCATGAAGCAATATCAGAATGACCTCAGAGAAATAGCGATGAGCCTTGAAGGTATAAAGACAATAGACTTTAAACAGAGTTCAAAATTCCAGGCTTCATCATTAAATCCCTGGGTAAATATTGAAGTCCCTCCAAAGATTCTTCTTGTTGATGATGAAAAAGACTTTGTTCAGACCCTTTCGGAAAGGCTTCGTACCCGTAATCTTGAATCATCAGTCGTCTATGATGGAGAACAAGCACTGGAGTTCGTAAAAAAGGATGCACCCGATGTGATGGTTCTCGATCTTATGATGCCCGGAATCAATGGCATAGAAGTTCTTCGCAAGGTTAAAGCTGAACATCCCAATGTTGAAGTAATTATTCTTACCGGACACGGTTCAAAACAGGAAGAAGAGACCGCCGAAGATTATGGCGCTTTTGCGTACTTAAGGAAACCGGTCAATATAGATATTCTGACCCGGGTGATGAACGAAGCCTATCAGAAAATAAATCGTTCTCGACCGAAAGCTGATAATAATCAGGGAAATAAAAATTCAGGTTAATATTCTGAATTGATGCGACATATAAGCCAACGTTTTTGTGTTGGCTTATCAGGGGAAATTATGGAGACGTCAAAGAAATCTATTTCAGATTTTGATCCTATAACTCGTGAATTAAAACAGAGTTTTCCCAGGTATCATCGTTTAAGAAGACTATCGATCATAATTACATCGTTAGTTGCATTGGTTCCTCTCTTTATAATGACATTTATTAACTATTATCAGGCCCAGAGTTCATATCATGCCGAGAGTGTGTTTGCAATATCTCGTATCCTTTCAAATAATAAACAGACTCTTGAATTTGTTATCGAAGAACGGAGAGCTGTTCTCTCGATGATTATCAGCCAAAATTCATTTGAAGAATTAAGCAATAATGACAAGCTGAAAGAGATATTAAAAGATCTCAATAATTCATTTGGGGGGTTTGTAGATCTTGGTCTTATCGATTCTCATGGTAATCAAAAGTATTATAGTGGTCCCTATGATTTGAGGGGAATAAATTATAAGGATCAACCCTGGTTTAAAGAAGTTATGATACGCGGGGAGTATGTCAGTGAAGTTTTTATGGGACATCGTAACATACCTCATTTTATTATTGCCTTCCAACATGAAAGTCCTGATGGAGAAGCATTCTACCTTAGAGCAACTATTGACATGGAGATGATCAATCGGATGTTCTATTCCATGAATCTTGATCCCAACACCGATGCCTTCCTTATTAATCAGGTCGGAGACCTCCAGACAACTTCACTATTTTATGGTGAGGTTCTTTCAAAAATAAGCCTTAATTTCCCACGCCGATTCAGTCACCGGGAAGTTATTGATGAGTATCAGGAACATGGGAAATGGATCACCCTGGGTTATTCATATATTGAGGATACACCTTTTATCCTTATCGTCATAAAGCATCGTGAAAACCCGTTTATACATTGGTTTTCTCGAAGAACAGGTCTTATATGGTTTTTAGTAGTAAGTATCTCAATGATTTTAGCTGTAGTAATTTATGGAGCCGGGCATACAATAAAAAGATTGCGTGAACTTGATAAAAAACGAACTCTTATGTTTCATAATATTGAATATACTAATAAGATGGCTACTATTGGACGGATGGCCGCAGGTGTCGCTCATGAAATAAATAATCCTCTGGCAATAATAAATGAAAAAGCCGGTCTCTTAAGTGATCTGGCAATTCATGATCCTGATCTTCCCAAAAGGGAAAAATTCGCAGGGCTGGCTGATTCCATTATCAACTCGGTTGAAAGATGCAGCAGGGTAACGCATCGCCTATTGGGATTTGCCCGGCGAATGGAAACCCTGAAAGAGATGATTGATTTAAAACAATTATTGGAAGAAGTTATTGGATTTCAGAAAACCGAAATTGATGACAAAAATATAAATATAAAATATAATTTCTCACCTGACCTGCCTTCCATTGAGAGTGACAGAGGACAGCTGCAGCAAGTTTTCTTAAATATAATTACCAATGCTTTTGTAGCTATTGATAATGGTGGGCAAATAGACATTACCATTGAAAATACTAATTCGGATAAAGTTACTTTGATCATTACTGATAACGGCGTGGGAATTACCGAGGAAAATATAAAAAATATATTTGAACCTTTTTACTCCACTAAAGGAGAATTTGGAACTGGGTTGGGACTTTCTATCACGAATGACATCGTTCAGAAACTTGGTGGTACCATAGAAGTAAAAAGTGAACCAGGAGTTGGGTCCAGTTTTTCTATAATACTGCCCATTAAAGCTAATTATTAGGTGATGTTATGTCTGAATTTAGAGTGCTTTTTGTAGATGATGAAAAAGAACTGGTGGATACACTCGTTGAACGTCTTCAATACCGCGATATAGAAGCTACTTATGAATTAAACGGAGCATCAGCAATTGAACGATTGCGTTATGAAAAATTTGATGTTGTAATACTTGATTTAAAACTACCTGGAATTAGTGGAGCCGAAACATTAAAAGTAATTAACAAAGAACACCCTGATATACCGGTATTGATTATTACCGGGCATGGATCGGTTGCTGAAATAGAAGATATGCCCAAAGGAGCCATAGAGTATTTACCTAAACCTATCAATATTGATGATCTTATAGGTCGAATGAGGAGCGCCATCACAGGTAATGAACAATAATATTAACGATATAGAAGATCGATATCCTGCTGATACTGAGTTGAAATTTTCAGGAACTATTATTGCATCTTCAACTCATGAATTGAATAATGTTATCTCCATTCTCAATCAGACGGGAGGGCTGCTGGAGGATTTTCTTTTTGCCGCTGAAAATGGCAGCCCAATACCACATGAAAAACTAAAAAATATTGCAGATAAGATAAGGATTCATTCCGAACGAGGAATTGAGATCATTAAACATCTGAATAAATTTGCCCATAGTTCTGATCTGATGCACGGGCCTTTTAACTTGAATGATCTGATTGAAAATTTAAGTGCTCTAATTGAACGATTTGTATCGCTAAAAGGGGCAGCTTTATCAATTGAATTGCCTTCAAATAAAATTGAAGTGACAAATTTTCCTTTCAAAGTACAACAAGTCATTTTTATGGCTTTGAAAATAATATTGTCAAATACTCAAAAAGGGGATTCAGTCAAATTATCAATAGTTGGAAATGAGTCTAATAGTAAAATTAAAATAGAATTAGTAACTGAGAGGGAATGTCTGCTTCCTGATCTCTCAGGTCTTAAAAATTATACAGGTAAGATCAATGCGGATTTAATTTCAGATAAGAAATCGGGTTCTGTTTTTATCGAGATTAATATACCTGCCTATGTCAGTAATGAATCCGCTTAATTTTAATATGGAAATCGAGGTGATATAAATGGCAAAAGTATTATTGGTTGATGATGAACAGGATTTTCGAGATGTCCTGGCACAGAGGATGAATAATAAGGGGCTGGATGTAGATACCGCCGGAAGTGGCCAAACGGCAATTGAAATGGTTGATTCAAAAAGATATGATGCTGTGATTTTGGATCTGGCTATGCCTGAGATGGATGGAATAGAAACTCTTGAAAGGCTGCTAAAAAAACAACCCAACCTTCAGGTAATTGTCTTAACAGGACAAGCTACAGTTGAATTAGGAGTTAAAGCAGTCAAAATGGGAGCAGTGGATTTTCTTGAAAAACCTGCTAAGATTGAATCGTTAGTAGAAAAAGTTGAAAAGGCTGAAAAGGTTACTCTTTCACTTTTCGAAAAAAACCTTGATGAAAAAATCTCAGATATAATCAGCAAAAAAGGATGGTGAATTCAATTATTTCTACATTTAAATTATTTTCGATTTGTTAAGTGGAATTAAGCCACAGTTCTAAAATAGTCCACGATGTCCCGCATTATTATAAGCTATTGATATACAAGTAGTTACAGGGGCGTTAGGTTCGGTGTTTTCTCCTCCGGTAATATTCCTATAAGTTGTTACACCCTAAATAATT
>DAOWMZ010000020.1 GCA_030642845.1 Candidatus Zixiibacteriota bacterium | reverse complement strand
TTCCCGACAGTGCAAAAAAAACAGTGATACCTGATGTAGGGACAACCCCCTGTGGTTGTCCTTTATCTGGACAGGCACCGGGACTGTCCTTACAATTACTGGATTCCCAGTCAAGCTGGTAATGACACAATGAAATACTGTTGTACTTCCTTTTATTTTGATTTTTTCAACATGTCATTGTGCCACCCACAGTAATTTCCATACTACAGGTTTTGTTGACATTAGAACTACAGATACTTTAATTAACTTCATGAGTAATCTGCCAATTTCAAGAGATGATGCCTACAAGCTTGTTGTCGAAAAAATTGGGGTCAACAATCTGCTAAAACATATTCTGGCAGTTGAAGTAGGGATGAGAAGATTAGCTGAGTATTTTGACGAAGATGTTGAGTTCTGGGGATTGACCGGCCTGCTTCACGATCTTGATTATAATGAAACCAAAGATGATGAACTCCGTCATACTTATGTTACCGCTGATTGGCTCAAGGAATATAATCTACCCGAAACGATGATCCACGCCATTCATGCTCACCCTGGGCATATTCCTTGCAAGAGCAAGCTTGATTGGGCATTATATGCTGTAGATCCGACAACAGGATTCCTTGTCGCATGTGCTCTGATGCATCCCGCCAAAAGACTTGATGCTATTGATAGTCAGTTTATGCTTCGTCGGTTTAAAGAGAAAAGATTTGCTGCCGGTGCTTCAAGAGAAAACATGGCTGCTTGTTCAAACCTGAACCTGGAATTGGATCAGTTTTTACTCTTGGTGCATGAAGGAATGTTAACTATTACCGATCAACTCGGATTATAAAATGCCAGAACAGCCATCAATTTGGAAAAAGGATGTGATCGGCTGGTCATTGTATGATTTTGCTAATACCATCTATTCCATGAATATCGTATCACTTTATTTGAAACGATATATTGTTGAAGATCTCGGTTATCAGGATTCATGGTTTGATATTCCTTTTTCAATTTCGATGGCAATAGCTGCTATTACTCTTCCGGCGTTGGGAGCAATGTCCGATCAATCTACAAAAAAGAAAATATTCCTGTTTCTATTTACTCTTACCTGCTGTATTGCCGTAGGGTTGATGGCTGTAATCCCGGCATCATTATTGTTTTTAACAATTGTTTTATTTGTTATCGCCAATTTCGCCTATGAAGCCGGACAGCCTTTTTATAATACTCTCTTATACTCAGTAGCAGAAGGGACTCGTGCCCGTTATATCTCTGGTGTAGGAGTCGCTTTAGGCTATGTCGGTTCTGTGTTGGGAATGGTTTTAGTTTTACCGTTTGTAACAGGAGAGATGTTCGGATGGAACATTTCTTTTATGGGTGGCTGGGGGAAAACCGGTTCATTTATTCCTACTGCAGTACTGTTTATGATTTTTGCTATACCCCTCTTTTTATGGGTGAAAGAAAAACCAATTGTTAAAACCAGAAAGAAAAAAGGGATTAAAGCAGCTTACAAAGATGTTTGGGATGGAGTCAGGCAAACAAAAAAATATCCCGGAGTTTTAAGATACCTTATTGCTGATTATTTTTTCGAGGATGCTGTTGCAACAGTAATCTTGAATATTGGTCTTTATTGTTCGATTGTATTGAGTCTAACTGATAGCGAAATCACAACATTTCTGATCATTTCTACTATCTCCGCAGTATTCGGATCATTATTAATAGGCAAAATTGCTCAAATCTGGTCACTAAAAAAGATGATGACACTTATTATCTACGGCTGGGTAGCATCGCTACTTATTTTTGTATTGACTGATTCTATGACTGTAGTTTGGATGGTTGGTTCAATTGTCGGGATTCTAATGGGCGGACTATGGACAGTATCACGTCCATTATTGGCAGAGTTAGTTCCTCGTGAAGAATTAGGTCGGTTTTTTGGACTGTTTTCATTATCAGGACGAGCGGCTGCTGTTATCGGACCATTGGTCTGGACGCTGATTGTCTATTTGTTTAATTCTGAGCGAAGTTTGGGGAAATTTGCGATAGAATTGTTTGATATGGATATTGCTAATTATGAGAAACTTCCGTATAAAATGGGTATTATATCTCTTGTGGTCATGATGATTATTGGATTAATAATATTCAGGAAAGTCCCTCATACGAGGATTAATTCAGATGGGTAAGAAGGTCGGCGACTGGTATCAGTATTCCGGAGCTATTCATATTCATACTACTGAATCGGATGGAACCAAACCGATTCAGGAAGTTATCACAATTGGCAAGAGGGCTGATCTTGATTTTATGATGTTTGCCGATCATATGAATCTCAACAATCGCAATGCCGGACAAGAAGGTATTTATAAAAATATGCTGGTCGTGATTGGATATGAACACAATGATCTTAATGACAATCATCATTACCTTATATTTGAATCTCCCAAAGTTTATCCCAAAGATATGACCGCTTATGAATATGTCGAAGCCGGAGCTATCGACAATGTGGTTGGCATTATGGCTCATCCGGATGAAATCCGAAATCGGATGGTAAAATTCCCACCTTACCCCTGGACTGATTACAGCGTGAAGGGTTTTACCGGAGTTGAAATTTGGAATCAGATGTCAGAGTGGATGGAAAAGCTGACACCTTACAATAAATTAATTATGGCTTTCTCTCCAAGAAAATCAATGGAAGGTCCTACTGATAGAATTCTGAAACAGTGGGATGACTGGAGCAAAGAGAAAAGAGTAGTTGGGGTTGCCAGTGTTGATGCTCATGCTTTTCCAATTAAGCTTGGCCCTTTGAAGGTAGAGATTTTCCCATACAAAGTTCATTTCCGGTGTCTGAGGACACATTTATTACTCGATGAGCCATTATCAAATGATTTTGAAAAGGCAAAGAGTCAGTTATATAATGCAATACGCAATTGCCGTGTTTTTAATTCCAATATGCGTTGGGGAAATGCCGAGGGATTTGAATTCTATGTTGAAAATGGCAATAATAAAGCTACATGCGGGGATGAGATTCCATATATAGATAATACTAAAATTAAAGTATCTTTACCATCGCGAGCAAATTTGAAACTTATTCATAACGGTATTGAAATATTACAATCGGAAACAGAAACTCTGGAATACAAAATACGCGACAAAGGTATTTATCGGGTTGAGGCATGGAAAAAAAACAGGGGTTGGATTTATTCTAATCACATAAGAGTAGGGATATGAAGTTGAAATTGATAAAAGCAACCGTTATAGATATAGATAAAATATTTCAATCGCATACTTTTGTAAATAGCCCGAAACGGTCGGCTAATAAATTTGTCATTTTGAAAAACTGTGATGAACTCCTTCTTATTACCGGAGAAATAAATAGATTCCCATACCATGCAAAATTATTAGAATGGTATTGCAATAAATACAACCTAACTTTCAGTTGGATGCATAAACCTGATTTTCTGGAAATCTATGAAAATGATTATTCCATTTGCGGTGGGGGATATATAAAGTTTCATCTCGATAAAAATGAATATGAATTTTATGGTTTTTCGACTGCCTATGGTCGTTTTGAGAATAAAAAGCTAAATTATATAATTGATCATAGCCCTGTCCTTAATACAGCACGCATTTCAATATCTAAGTAATATTGATACTTTTTTCACAATCTTTTCTCGAATAGGCTCAAAACCCATTATTTATAACTTATTTATTGACAAAACTATAACAAAATATCAAGATTATTGTCTCTTGTTACGTATTATCTAAAAAGTATATATAAATGCTTGACAATTTGATCGGATTAAGCTAAGATTTTAAAAATTTATAAGGAAGATCGAGCTCTATGTTTGACACATTCTTTCCTATATTGCTTTTGGTGATTGTAGCCACAGGTATTGCCCTGCTTCTGGTATTTATGTCTATATTTATAGGCTATCGTACCCGCTTAGGTAAAAAAGCGGAGGCCTACGAATGCGGAATCGAGTCAAAAGGATCCACAAAAGAACCAATACCAGTAAAATACTATATGGTAGCTATCCTTTTTATATTATTTGATATCGAAATTATTTTTCTTTATCCCTGGGCAGTTATCTCACATAAACTGGGTATGTTCGGTTTTATTGAAATGTTAGTCTTTGTTGTAATCTTAATGGTAGGTTATTTCTATATCCTTGGTAGGGGTGCGCTTAAATGGGATTAGAAGAAAAAATTCCCGATTCAATAATGTTGACTACCCTTGATAAGATGGTCAACTGGTCTCGTCGTCGTTCTATGTGGCCTTTGGGATTTGGTCTGGCCTGTTGCGCAATTGAAATGATTTCTACTTTTGGCCCTCATTTTGATTTAGCACGTTATGGTATGGAAGTAATGCGGCCTTCGCCACGCCAAGCTGACCTGATGATTGTAGCCGGTCGAGTTTCAGTTAAAATGGCTCCGATTATCAAAACCCTCTATGAGCAGATGCCTAATCCTAAATGGGTACTTTCTATGGGAGCCTGTGCTTCAAGCGGAGGTGTATTTAATAACTATGCTGTTGTGCAGGGGGTTGATAGAATAATCCCAGTTGATATTTATGTCCCCGGTTGCCCGCCACGTCCGGAGCAGCTTATGGAAGGTATTCTGAAACTGCATGAAATGGTTAAAAAGGAATCGATTAAAAATCCTCGTGAAGAGTGGGGACGAAAAGGATAATAAATTCTTGGTAGATTGGTAATGGAAGAGAAAATTAGACAATTTTTAAATTCAAAATTCAGTGATTCTATTATCAGGGAAGATAATTTCCGTGGGGAACAGTCTTTCTATGTTAAACCGGAATCTATTTTCCCGATCTGCGAAGCCTTGCTTGAGAATGACGATCTTGATGTTAAGTTCCTTAAAGATATCACTGCTGTTGACTGGTATGACCATCCTCTGGCAGAAAACGGTCGTTTTGAAGTTATTTATAATTTGTATTCATTTGCACACAAATATCGCTTTTTCCTGAAAGTCTTTTTACCGGAAGATAATCCTAATCTTACATCTCTTACCGGCTTATGGATTGGAGCCAATTGGTTGGAACGAGAAGTATATGATTTGTTCGGAGTTACTTTCGAAGGACATCCCGACCTGACTAAAATTATCACTCCTGATGAACTTGAAGGTCATCCTCTCAGAAAAGACTTTCCCTTAACTTATGAAAAACCGCGCTTTAGTTGGAATAAAGATAATCCGCCCGAGGTGATTAAGTAATGGCCGAATCAAGAACCTTAACTCTGAATATGGGACCTCAGCATCCTTCTACTCACGGTGTATTGCGTGTTCTTCTGGAGCTTGACGGAGAAACGGTAGTTAAAGCTAAACCTGTGATCGGGTATCTTCATACCGGCATTGAAAAGACAATGGAATCCAAGCTTTATTATAAGGCTCTGCCATGTACTGATCGTATGGATTATTTAGCTCCGATGTCAAACAATCTTGGTTATTGTCTTGCAGTTGAAAAACTGATGGATATTGAAGTTCCGGATAAAGTTAAATGGGCGAGAGTCTGTCTCGCTGAGCTTACCAGAGTAAACTCTCATTTAGTTTGGTTGGGGACTCATGCTCTTGATCTTGGTGCTATGTCTATGCTGTTATATACTTTCCGTGAACGGGAACTTATTCTTGATATTTACGAAGCCTGTGGTGGACAACGGATGATGACCAGTTATATCCGTATTGGCGGACTGGCTCATGAACTTCCGAAAGATTTTGAACAAAAAGTTAGAAATATGATTAAGATAATCCGCGAACGGTTGTTTGACTATGAAAAGCTGCTTACCAATAACCCAATTTTTATTGGAAGAACCAAAGGGGTGGCGGTTATTTCAGCTGAAGATGCAATGAATTATTGTCTCTCAGGTCCTATGTTGCGAGGGAGCGGAATCAAGCATGATCTTCGCAAAGATAATCCCTACAGCGGATATGAAAATTTTGATTTTGAAGTACCAATCGGCAAGAACGGTGATGCCTACGATCGCTATCTGTTACGTCTGGAAGAAATTCGCCAGTCGTTCAGGATTTGCGAACAGGTATTAGACGGTATGCCGGAAGGTCCATATAGAGCCCATGTTCCCGGAGTGGTTTTACCGCCAAAAGAAGATATCTTGCAGAAGATGGAAGCAATGATATTCCATTTCAAGATTATCACCGAGGGTTTCAAAGCCCCGGTTGGTTCTGTTTATCAGGCGATTGAATCTCCCAAAGGTGAAATTGGCTTTTTTATTACTGGTGATGGCACAAACAAACCTCGAAGAGTCCGTGTCCGTCCGCCTGCTTTTGTAAACCTTGCCTGTTTACCAAAGTTAGTGGAAGGATGTTTGTTTTCTGATGTGGTTTGTGCAATTGGATCAATTGACATTATTCTTGGTGAGGTTGACCGATGATTCTGACTGAAGATTCGGTAAATAAAATTAAAGAAAAAGCGAAGCAGTATCCTCGCATGAAATCTGCTATTCTGCCGGCTCTTACTATTGCTTATCAGCAGGTAGGGCATGTTGATCCGGTTATCTATGAGGAAATCTCCAGTATAATAAGAATACCGGCTTTGGAGATTGCTGAAGCGGCTACTTTCTATACCATGTTCCACAAAAAACCTCGCGGGAAATATCTTATCCAGGTCTGTCATAATATTTCCTGTTCCCTTATGGGTGCCGATTCTCTGATTTCATATCTGGAAAATAAATTAGGAATTATCAAAGGTGAAACCACCGATGATGATATATTTACTTTGGTAACTGTTGAGTGTCTGGGGTCCTGTGCTACGGCCCCGATGATGCAGATTAATGAAATATTTTATGAAAATCTGACTCCTGAAAAAGTTGATCAGATTTTGGAAGAATTGAAAAATAAAGACTGATGTTTTATTCACCGGTTATAACAAACGCTGCTGAAGCAGCCAAAAGTGATCGCCTTCATCTCTTTAAATACGTTGAAGATCCTGATCAGGATAAGCTTGATACTTTTGTTAAGCATGGCGGTTACGCAGCCTGGAGAAAAGTTCTGGATGGAATGAAACCGGATGAAGTAATAGCTGAAGTTAAAACCTCAGGTCCTAGAGGGCGTGGCGGAGCAGGATTCCCAACCGGGATGAAGTGGGGATTTATTCCCAAAGACTCTCCCAAACCTCGCTATCTTTGCTGCAATGCTGATGAATCGGAACCGGGAACCTGTAAAGATCGTGTTCTGATGGAACGTGATCCTCATGGTGTTATTGAAGGAATGGCTATCGCATCCTATGCAATTGGCTGCCATCTGATGTTTATTTACATTCGTGGTGAGTTTTTCTTTTGTGCTCAGCAAATAGAAGCAGCTATGAAAGAGGCTTATGCCAAAGGGTATTTGGGTAAAAATATTTTTGGAAGTGGCTATGATCTTGAGATGATAGTTCATACCGGTGGTGGTGCTTATATCTGCGGTGAAGAAACAGCTTTGTTGAATTCTATTGAAGGTCATCGGGGAATGTCTCGTATCAGGCCACCATTCCCTGCAATTGAAGGATTGTATGCCTGTCCTACTATTGTCAATAATGTCGAATCATTAGCCAGTGTCCCGCATATTATAAATCGCGGAGGGGAATGGTATAAGACTCTCGGAACGGAAAAATCATGTGGAAGTAAAATATTCTCTTTGTCAGGGCATGTGAAACGTCCCGGTAATTATGAAGTTGAACTTGGTTTTTCCTTAAAGAAACTAATATATGACGAAGCTTATGGTGGTGGAATTCTGGGAGATAAAAAACTCAAAGGTGTGATCCCCGGCGGTTCATCAACACCATTCCTGCTGCCTGATATGATTGATGTTAATCTGGATTATGAATCTCTTGTGGAAAAGGGATCGATGCTTGGCTCCGGTGCTGTTATCGTATTCCATGAAGATACCTGTATCGTTTGGGTGATTAAGAAATTGATTCATTTTTATCGTCATGAATCCTGTGGTAAATGCACTCCCTGTCGTGAAGGAACCGGATGGCTGGAAAAAATTATAAATCGCATTGAAGCCGGCCAGGGGAAACCAGGGGATCTTGAAAAAATAGATGACATTTGTAATAATATTATGGGCCGAACAATATGCCCGTTGGGTGATGCGGCGGTGATGCCGATTCAATCAAGCCTGAAACTCTTTAGAGATGAATGGCAATACCATATTGAACATGGCAAATGTATGGTTAAATCCGATTTTTCGTTTGGATGATATAGATTATGACTGAAGACGTAAAAACAAAAGAACAGGCAAAACCGGAAGTCCCGATGGTCTCTTTTACTATTGATGGTCGTCAGGAATCGGTGCCAAAAGGAACGACGGTTCTGGAAGCAGCCAAAGAGTTGGGAATACATATTCCTACATTCTGCTGGCATCCCAAACTGAAATCGGTTGGTTCCTGTCGGATGTGTTATGTCGAAATCGAAAAATGGCCCAAGCTTGCTGTCTCATGTGCTACCGAAGTAATGCCGGACATGGTAGTCTTTACCAATTCGGAGAAAGTCAAGCAGGGTCGAAAAGCGATTCTTGAGTTTATTTTAGCTAATCATCCTCTCGACTGTCCTACCTGTGATAAAGGGGGAGAGTGTGATCTTCAGAATCTGACTTTCGCTCACGGAATTGATGACAACCGTTTTGATTTTCAAAAGAATCGTTTTACCTCCAGTACAGAAGGGACGACTTTCGATGACAAACGGATCGGTCCTGAAATTATTCTCAATCGTAATCGATGTATTTTATGCTATAAATGTGTTCGAGCAAATAAAGAAGCTTTTGGTGAATATGATCTGGGAGTGTATGAACGGGGCAATATTGCCGAAATTAATTCCGCTCCCGGCAAACAGGTAACAAATCCATTCTCAGGCAATCTTGTCCAGATTTGTCCGGTTGGTGCCTTAACCGGTGCAGATTGGCGGTATAAAATCAGAGTATGGCTTACTAAAACCTCGCCGTCAATTTGTAATTTCTCCAGTTCCGGTGCTAATATTCTTTTCTATAAAGATGAGAATAAAAATAAAATACATCGTGTAACAGCTCGGCGCAACGATGCTATTGATGATGGCTGGATCCCGGATATTACACGTTATGGTTATCAGATTGTAGGTTCCGATGAACGCTTAAAAACTCCTCTTATTAAAAAAGAGGGCAAACAGGTCGAAGCTACCTGGGATGAAGCTCTTGACTTAATAGCCAAAAAATTAAATGAGATTAATGAGAAGAAGGGCCGAGTTTGTATTGGTGGAATGGCTGCACCACATATTGATAATGCCGGACTCTATAGTTTTTCGAAATTATTCAGGACCGTATTTAAAAATAATAATGTAGATCATCGCTCCAATTATCGAATGCTCCCCAAGGAAGCAGGAAGCCACTATATTACTCTTTGTAACAGGAAATTCAGAATTTCGGATATTGATGACAGTGATGTCATTGTGATTTTTGGATCTGACCTGCTAAAGGAACATCACAATCTCTACCTCAGAATTCGCAAAGCTTATAATTTTAATAACTCCAGAATTTTCTCGGTTAATCCATACTCAATGAAATCTTCCGATGTCTCCGAGGCAGAGCTGGTTTACAATGTTGGTACTGATGAAGTCTTAGTTAATGCTATTGGATTAGCTGCCATTGAAATGGAATTGGTTGATAATACTATCGGTCAGAAATTCAAAGAGAAGATTATTCACAAAACATTATCTGAAGCTTCCGGGGTATGTGGAGTAGATGAAGATCTGATTAAATTGATCGCAAGGGCTATTGCTAATAGTAAGAAAATTAGTTTTATTTGTGGAGAATTATTCTCAAGATCACTTGCCCGGGATAATATTTCATCAGCTATTTTGAATATAAACAAGTTGTTTGGTATTGAGAATAAAGGCCAGATAATTGCCCTGGCACGTTATGCTAACTCCTGCGGTGCAAATAAAATGGCTATACTGCCCAATCCCTCAAAGGCTGTCGTAGATAAATTAACAGAGTTATGGGGGGAGTATCCCGAAGCCGAACCAAAAAACACTGATGCCATGTTGGCATTAATGCGCAAAGAAGAGATTAACGGTGCTTTGATTATGGGTATGAATCCTATTATGATGTACCCTGATCGTCAGTTTGTTACCGAAGGATTGGAAAGGCTTGATTTCTTGATTGCCTGTGATATGTTTGAGACTGAAACGACCGAGATTGCCGATGTTGTATTACCAATGTCAAGCTGGGCGGAGTATCCGGGGTCTTATGTCAATCAGGAAGGAATATTGCAAACAGTTCCCGCTGCTGTCAAAAAACTGCACCAGTCTAAATCTCCATTTGAAATTGTCAAATGTATTGCAGAAAAACTGGAAGCTCAATTGTTTGAATCCGATGAACAACTTAATAATGAAATAGAACAGTTATTATCAATAAATGACTCAGATATTTTACCGGATGAATTTTTGAAAGTGAAATTCAATCCGGAAGAAATTGAAGATGATTACCTGATTCCTCTGTTTATAGGTGATGATCCCCATCATAGCGGATATCTTACTCAAAAATCAAATTCGCTTAATAACTTCAGATCGGAAGCGTATCTTGAATTATCACCTGAACTGGCCCAAAAACTTGGGATAGAAGGTGGTGAATCGGTTAGAGTGGAATCTCCGGTTGGGAAAATTATTGTACCGACAATAATTTCTGATTATTTGGATAATGATGTTGTTTTTATACCGAGAAACTTTTCAACAACTCCGGTGACTTCATTGTTGATGCGCAAGCATCGAATTGACCGGGTTAAAATATCCAGGGTGGATGAATAATTATGCTTGAAGTAATTATCATATCATCAATAAAAGTTATTGTTGTGGTTATAGCCGTATTAACTGCCTGTGCCTATGCTACCCTTTTGGAAAGAAAAGTTCTGGGGCATATGCAGAATCGGTTGGGACCGACATATGCAGGACCTTATGCGTTACTTCAACCTATTGCTGATGGACTAAAATTGATATTTAAAGAGGATCTTGTCCTTAATAATATAGAAAAGACTACATTTACTCTGGCACCTATTATTGCATTTGTACCTGCCTTGCTTAGTTTTGCTGTTGTTCCTTTTGCAGCTGATTTTGAAATGTTTGGCTATCCGGTTACCGGTGTCATTTCTGATTTAAATATTGGTATCTTATGGGTCTTTGCCGTAACATCATTGGGAATATATGGAATAGTATTAGCTGGATGGTCTTCTTCTTCAAAATATTCACTTTTTGGGGGTCTTCGTTCTGCAGCGCAGATGGTGTCATATGAAGTTGCCTATGGCCTTTCAATTATTGGCGTGATTCTTATTGCGAATACTCTTTCTATGAGAGAGCTTGTCGATCAGCAGGCTAATATCTGGGATTGGTATATTTTCAAACAACCCTTTGGATTCCTGTTGTTTATTACTTGTGCTGTTGCTGAAACCAATCGTGCTCCTTTTGATTTGCCGGAAGCAGAATCAGAACTTGTCGCCGGGTATCACACGGACTATTCTTCAATGAAATTCTCGACATTCTTTATTGCGGAATATGCCAATATGCTGACTGTTGCGGCTGTTGCCACTACGATCTTTTTTGGTGGCTGGCAGGGGCCGATTTTACCGCCAATTATTTGGTTTTGTATAAAAGTATTTATTTTTATGTTCTGTTATATATGGTTAAGAGCAACATTCCCCAGATTCCGTTACGATCAATTGATGAATTTTGGGTGGAAAGTGTTGTTCCCATTGGCCCTTTTAAATACAATGATAACCGCCGCTTTTGTGATGTTGAAAGGTTAGGATGAGATTATGAAGGAAATCATCAAGGCAGTAATAAATGTATTTATAGAAATGCCACGGGGGATGTTGGTAACTCTTAAGCATTTGTTCAAGAAACCTGTAACTCTTGATTATCCGAAAAAGAAAAAGCCGATGGCTCCTCGTTATCGCGGAAGGCATTACCTTGAGCGTTATGATGATGGAACCGAAAGATGTGTCTGCTGTGGATTATGCGCAGCGGCTTGTCCGGCTGATGCAATTTATATGGAACCGGAAGAATCCGACAATGGTGAACGTAAAGCTAAGATTTATGAAATAAATCTTTTGCGTTGTATCTTTTGTGGATTTTGTGAAGAAGCCTGCCCGGAAGAGGCTGTTTTCTTAGGACAGGAATATGAATTCTCATCGAGTACCAGAGACTCATTCATCTGGAAAAAAGATGATATGCTGGTACCACATCCCCGTAAGGATAATCCCTTTAAGAAGATTATCCGCAGGGTAAGAAAAGTTTATGGAGTGATGGAATAATAATATGAATTTTGATTCTATCATATTTGTAATCTCTGCCGTTGTAGCTGTTTTTGGAGCGACGATGATGATATTCCAGCGCAACCCGGTGGCATCAGTATTATATATGATTGTCTCCCTTGTGGCTCAGGCGGTGTTATATCTTCAGCTCAACGCCCTGTTTATGGGAGCGGTTTTAATAATTGTATATTCAGGTGCTATTATGGTTCTGTTTCTCTTTATTATTATGCTGCTCAATTTACGGGGAAGAGAGACTGATGATGGCCACAGAGAACCTGTTAGTCGCGTCACAAAATATTTGATTTCGATTCTGTTGATTTTGGAAATGGTATTTGTTATTAGAAACGGCTTTATCTCTTCCGGATCGGGAGGAGGGATTACCTCGATAACTCCCAATGGGTTTGGCTCGGTTGAAGCTGTTGCT
>DAOWMZ010000317.1 GCA_030642845.1 Candidatus Zixiibacteriota bacterium | reverse complement strand
TCTTGTCTTAAAGAAGGAGATGCAACTGGTGATGGAAATATTCTTGTCAACGATCTTGTATATTTAGTAAATTATCTCTTTAAAGGAGGACTACCCCCGTTAGGATGCTGGTAGAATCCGGAGAATTGAATATTTAAATAACCCTGACGATTTATGATTGTCAGGGTTTTATTATGACTACTGTAATGTCATCGGATTGAGATGCAGATCCTCTGTATTCCGTGAGCTTGGCAAGTAAGCGATCACAAATAGTGTGGGAAGAATTGTCCATCTCTTTCCATAGAAAAGACATCAATCTTTTCTCGCCAAACTGTTCTTCGTTTTCATTGAAAGCTTCTGAAACACCATCGGTGTAAAGACAGATACCACTATCTTTATCAATAGATATTTTGTGGCTGTTATAAGTTGCATCAGGAATTACTCCAAATACCAGATCAGGAAGAACTTCATATTCTATTGCGCCGTTTTTATTCATAATTATCGGTGCAGGATGACCGGCACTGATAAATTCAAATTCATTTTTTGATTTATAATAAATACCTATTAATGAAGTTATAAATTGACCGGGTTGTATAAACCGACAAAGTGTTTTATTAATGTTCCCGGCAATAGTATTTAATGATATACTTTCTGATGATCCCAATTGTGATCTTTGAACGGCCATCGAATTCGACATTAAAAGTGCTGCCGGTACTCCTTTCCCGACGACATCTCCTATAGCTACAAATATTTTTTCATCATCAAGATGATGAATGTCAAAATAATCCCCTCCGACTTCACGGGCAGGAATATTAATTCCATAGACAGGATACTCGTCACTTGAATTTGAAAATTTCGGAAGAAGATTCTGCTGAATAGAATGGGCAATTTTTAATTCTTCGTTCATCGCCAGAAAATTCTTCTCTTCTTCATAAAGTCTGGCCCCTTCAATTACTTGTGCACATTGCGATCCCAGAATACCCAAAAACCTGCTGTCTTGTTTTGTAAAAATATTATCATCTTTTTTATTAAATATTGCGAGTATACCAACAAGTCCTTTTCTCGTTATCAAAGGCGCTGCAAGAAGTGTTTTAATCCCTTGAGATTTAAGATTAACCGGCCCAATAACCTTTGCATCTTCAGATGAATTTATAATTAAAAGTCCCTTATGGGTAATCATCCATCCGGTGATTAAATTAATATGCAGTGGATTGTCTTTAAATATATTTGAAGTTTTGCGAATATATGTTTTAAATTGATCTTCTTTGTTCTCATCTTTTTTTATAAGAAATACTGCACCCTGTTCTGCATTGAGATGTTTTAAACATTTATCAATAATGATTTCAGTGATTCTGTTTACTGACATAGATGAACTTATAGCAATGGCTATTTCGTTCAAACAAGACAGTTCAGAAATAACTGATTTCAGACGTTGTACTTCAGACGATGGTTTTTCATGCATATTATAAACCTTGACAATTTCATCAATTTCAGCAATCAATATAGTATTAAAGAATGCCATATTCAACAAAATCTTAATGGTTTTGTAGCTTTGAAAAGTATTAGATAAATGTTAGAAGAATCATTTGCACAATATTCAGTTGAGTCAAGCCTCGGCGAAGGAGGAATGTCTTCTGTTTATAAGGCTACTGATCTAACCAACAATCGAACTGTTGCTCTCAAAATTCTAAAAGATGAATATGTTAAATCCCATGAACATCGAAATACATTTGCAAATGAAGCAGAAAAAGCTAAGCTTATTGATTCTCCTTATATAGTAAAAATATATGATTGTGCTGAATGTGATGGGAAACCCTATATCGCCTTAGAGTACGTTGAAGGTGATAATCTTCGCAATGTATCAGAAAATATATCGATTCAAGACAAACTTGAATTATCCCAAAAGATATTAGAAGGTATTGTTGCTGCTCATGAAACTAAGATTATCCACCGGGACTTAAAACCTGAGAATATAATTGTAACATCTGACAATATCCCCAAAATATTTGATTTTGGATTAGCCACTACAGTCAGAACTGATACAGTTGATGCTTCTGGTAATATTGAAGGAACTGTTCTTTATTCCTCTCCCGAACAATTAAGTGGCGACACAATAACTATTAGTAGTGATCTTTTTAGTTTAGGTGTAATATTTTATGAACTGTTTACAGGCCAACTACCTTTTGAAAGTGATTATAGTGCTGGAATTGTGTATTCAATTTTATATGAAGACCCAATAGGACCCCAGGAAATAAATACAGAGTTACCCGATTGGTTATGTGATTTAATAATTCATTTGTTGCAGAAGAAACCAATTAATCGTCCCAAATCCGTACATGATGTTTTAGAAGGAATCGAAAATAATCTAAAATATGATACTCCCGGCCACATAGCCGAAGGGATTTCTAAAAGGCGTAAATCAGTAACAATGGTTGATCTTAAAAATCTTTCGGGAGATAAGTCATGGGAGTATTTCAGCCAGGGATTTACGGAGGAAGTAATAAGTGAACTCAGAAGGAGAACGGATCTAACGGTAACAGCACAACCCTCAACTTCCATGTCCAGAGATATTACAGCTCTGTTTGAAAAATGCCGCACAGATTTTGTAATAATGGGTTCTTTATTAAAAGTAAATGACGACATAAGATTGTCCATTGATATCTATAGTAAAAAGGGGGAAATGTTAATCTTCAACCATCGCTATGAAAGAACAACTGACGGTCTGTTTATTTTATTATCTGAAGCCGCATTAGAGATTGCACAAAAGCTGGCTCAGGAAACTTCTACCTTAGCTATAGATACTGGTCATGAAACAAAACCTGATATAACTGCTTTTGATTTTTACTTGAAAGGTAGAAAGTATTATCAAACCAGTCGCCAGGACGATCTTAAATTTGCAGAAGATATGTTTAATAGAGCTCTGGTAATTGACAATAACTATGCCCTTGCATATGCAGGTTTATCTGATGTGCATAATGTTCAGTATATGTTTTATTATGATCGCAGACCGGAAAGAGCAAATTCTGCCAAAGATGCAGCCCAACAGGCAATTAATATCAATCCTAATTTACCTGATGCACATCGGGCTCTGGGGAGATATCACATGCTGTGCGGTGACATGGAAAATGCGGAAAAAAGCTTTCTTAAGACAGTAGAGCTTAATCCTAAGTATGCTATTGGTTACAGAACTCTGGCATGGTTGAAAATGATGACCGGCGACTTGAATGA
>DAOWMZ010000219.1 GCA_030642845.1 Candidatus Zixiibacteriota bacterium | reverse complement strand
TCTTGTCTTAAAGAAGGAGATGCAACTGGTGATGGAAATATTCTTGTCAACGATCTTGTATATTTAGTAAATTATCTCTTTAAAGGAGGACTACCCCCGTTAGGATGCTGGTAGAATCCGGAGAATTGAATATTTAAATAAGAGCCTGTAAGTAATTTTGTGTAAATACAGAATAATGCATATACTTTGATTTAGACAAAGTATGTTTACACAGGAGACACTTATGAGCGAGATTAACAAAGATTTAATCAAAGAACTTCTCAAAGATTACAAAAAGCCCGAAGACTTAATCGGTAAAGATGGCATCCTCAAACAACTGACCAAAGCACTCTTGGAAACAGCCCTTGATTCCGAGTTGACCGAACATCTCGGCTACGAGAAGAACGCCCTGTCCAAAAATAAGAACAATAATACCCGTAACGGTAAAAGCCGTAAAACACTCAAGACAGATCATGGCGATATGGACATCTCAATCCCCCGCGACCGACAGAGCGGCTTTGAACCTCAGATAGTCCAAAAAGGACAACGCCGTTTCACAGGCTTTGATGATAAGATACTCTCAATGTATGCCCGTGGTATGACAGTACGAGATATTCAGGGTCACCTCGAAGATATTTATAATGTTGAGGTTTCACCTGATCTGATTTCAACGGTCACCAATGGTGTAATGAATATGGTCAGAGAATGGCAGACCCGTCCATTAGATTCTGTCTATCCGATAATGTATTTTGATGCTCTTCGTATGAAGATTCGTGAGGACGGACGAGTTGTCAACAAAGCCGTTTATCTTGCTTTAGGAGTCAACATGGAGGGTCATAAGGATGTACTGGGTATATGGCTTGATAAAAACGAGGGAGCTAAGTTCTGGCTGAATGTGTTTACCGAACTGAAGAATCGAGGTGTTAACGATATTCTGATTGCCTGTGTTGATGGTCTTACGGGACTTCCTGATGCGATAGAATCGGTCTATCCTGATACGGAGATACAGCTTTGTATTGTTCATATGGTTCGTAATTCGTTGAAGTTTGTATCCTATAAAGACCGTAAGAAGATGGCGACCGACTTAAAGACAATCTACAAAGCAGTCACCGTTGAACAGGCGGAATCAGCCCTTACAGCATTTGGAGAAACCTGGGACAAAAAGTATCCGATGGTTTCTCAGTCGTGGGAGTCTCACTGGGATAGAATTATTCCCTTCTTTGCCTATTCTGAGGAAATACGTAAAGTTATTTATACAACCAATGCTATTGAGTCATTGAACTCTACCTTAAGAAAGGTCACTAAAAACAGAAACAGCTTTCCAAATGATGAGTCGGCGATTAAATTGCTTTACATGGCACTGCAGAATATTATGAAAAAATGGACCATGCCGATTAGAAACTGGCCGCTGGCTGTTCATCAGTTTGCTATTAGATTTGGAGATAGAGTACCGAGAATTTGAAATAACAAATTAACTGTTTACACAAAATTCAGGACACTGCCGAATATACTGGTTTTGCTGAAATAATCGACACATCAAAACTTGTAGCTGATGATATTGCATCACTGGTTGTTATTACTGATGATGAGACTCCATTTATAAATAACAAAATAAATGGAAAAGAATTATGGCAGGTAGAGTTCAAAGGGATTCGTTTAAATCTTGATAAATGGATGCAATCAGTTATAGATAACCAGGTTCCAAAAGATTTTGTTGTACTTCTGGATCCAAAATCAGGCCAGCTTATTAAGAATAGTAATAAAGTTGATAAAAACAAAACACAGATTAAAGACAAACCTTTAACTGATCCTAAATTAGGTTATATTGATTTCAATGGAATGATTTTTAAAGATTTTCCTGATAAAAATCCAGAAATTAATTTTCTTGATGCTTTAAAAAGTTCTGTAATTTCAAGTCCTATAATGGCAAAAATGTTAATTGGTGTATTATTGGTATCATCTGAAGAAAATTCTAAAACAGAACTAATATGGTGTATAACAGGTTTTGGACTTCCACCAATTGAAAGTGGTGGATTTTATGTTCCAGATGGCAAAAAGCAATATCGTCCAAAATATGAAAACTTTTGCTCAGTTATTGATGCTAAAACGGGTGAATTTTTATATGCAACGAGTAAGTAATCATGGTGAGCTACACTCAGGGGCGGGACCGCCTTTGAAGAGGTAGTCAACCATGTAAACCAGATCATCAACATATATCCCATCACCACCTCCGGTAACATCAGAGAGGTATAATGGATCAGGAGCTGAGCCCCCTTTGAAAAGATAATCAACCAGATAAGTTAAATCAGCTACATTTGGTCCGAGTCCATCACCATCCGAATCTCCGCAAATGCCAACTATCACTGTCCCTGCAATTGTTTCAGGGAGATAGTCAGCATACAAAGATGAACAATCAAGAGCATGTCCGGTATAACTTTCTACTCTTATATCTGCTGTGCCCATAAGGCTGGATGTCTCAAAATATAGATTTACAATCGGTCCATCACCCGGAGGAAGAGGAGGATTCCCTACACCACCATTGGCACCAAATGTTATCGTCAATTTTCCCATCCATGGGTCAGAATGAGTAAGCGCAACCTGTGAAAAATAATCAGTTCGACAACCATCGGCATCCATATCAATATAATCCAGATCAATATCATTTGTATAAATTATTGGAAGGACTAAATTTGTAACAGGCTGACTGTTATTCATACTTATTGTAATTTTAACAGTTTCATATATTCCTACAAAAGTATCAGGTATTTTTAATGTATCACCAAGCACGATGATCATTTTATATTCAGTATGGTTATGTGAGCCATCGGCCAGTGTATTATCAAGCCTGACATCATATGAACCCGGTGTAGTATAAGTATGTAATGGGCTTGTAATTGCTGAGCCAGTACCATCGCCAAACTGCCAGAGTTGATCTGACGCACCCATTGAATTATCCGTAAAAGTTATATCAAGCGGTGCCCAACCAAGGGTGATGTCAGATGAAAAAGCAACATAAGATATGTTAGTGTTCCCATAGGCATAGTTATATGTATCCCAGTTAGCTACCGTGAGGTCATTCTTATAAGAATACTGATAGTATATTTCAATTGATGATGTGGGTGATGTTCCAACTGATATCCATGCAGAAACAAGATCAAAACAATATTCTGAATTTGATAAGAGTGTTCCATCAACGATAATAGAATCTATTGCCTGTAACGGACTGAGAGTTGTATAAAACACTTTATGATTACCTGAATGATAAATAGTATCTGCTTTATGTTCAACTCCATCACCATCAACATCAATCCATGCTAACTCCTCAAGAACAGTATTGTCGTTGGCTGACCAGACTGGATTTGCTGTAAAAGTCCCACCAATGTTTTCATAAATACTGGGATAACTCCACCAACGTCCTACTGCCAAATCAAGATCACCATCGTGGTCATAATCATACAATGCTAAAGCCGATCCATAACCGCCGGTAGTCGATTCCCATCCCGGATCGCCATACAGGTTTCCGGTACCATCGTTGAAATAAACCTGGAATTTACCATTACCACCTAATTGGTTATTATTGGCGACAACTACATCAAGCCAGGTATCATTGTTTATATCACCCAGTATAACAGTATTGGCTGGGTTGGAGGAATTAGAACGCCACGAAGGTGAAGTTTCCAAAACACCCGCTGTATTATAGTATGCCAGTACTCCATCATCATCAGAACAGAATACGGCATCGAGATAACCATTCTTATCCAGATCCCCAAAAACTACATCCATTGACATTGTAAGAGAATCGGAACGCCACATATTTTGGTCAGAGAACTGGCCATCAACATTAAAATAAATTAAATCATTAAGATCTTCACTATTATAGGCATCTCCTGTTGCCATAGCATAATCAAGATCGCCATCACCATCAACATCACCAAAAGCACAGGAGAAAGAATACGTATATTCACTACTAAACAACTCGGGATTAACAGAGGGGAGGCCATTTTCGTTAGAATAGAAATTTGACAGAGTGGGACTTCCAAATCCTCCGGCACCTAAATAATTGGTAACCATAAAATCAGGGTAGCCGTTGTCATTTATATCACCAACTGCACAGTGACCTGAGTATTCAAAATTTGCTGATTTCCATTCAGGTGTTTGAGGGAGAATTGTACCATTATTGATATATATAGTATTTCGAGCTCTGACAATGTCGTTACCATTGGAAAAGAATACATCAATTAAGCCGTCATTGTTACAATCTCTCCAGATCATACCGGTGCTGTAATTACCATCAAAAGCTGATTGCCAAAAAGAATTTTGATTTAAAGGAACCTGAGCCTGAATTGAAATTGATAGTAGAGTTGTTAATATTAGTAGAATTAAGAATCTTTTTAACATACTTCCCTCCAATATTACTAAAATATAATAAATAATTGATATTCTCCTAATAATTATTTATGAAATAGATCATCCTTCTCTGATAAAAAAAGCCACCCCATTAAAAGGGGTGGCTTAATGTATAATAAAATTACTTC
>DAOWMZ010000042.1 GCA_030642845.1 Candidatus Zixiibacteriota bacterium | reverse complement strand
TGAAATCTTATCCTCTGTTGAAAGGTTACCGGGGAGCACTGCCGGTAGATATTGCCATCGTTGAAGAAACATTACTTAGGCTCTCGCAGTTGGTTAAAGATTTTGACTGTTTTGAGGAGATCGACATTAATCCGTTTATTGCTTCACCAAAAAAATCGAGTTGCATGGCGGTTGATGCTCGTTTCCTGATTAAGAAATCATAATTTAATAGTATCTTCTTGAATATTTAATTCAAGTTGGTATCTTCTTTTAATTGAAAAAAGATAGTCTGTCAAACAGGTGAACATATGAAACTGGAAATTAAATCGATAGGTATATGGAGTCTTATAAAGATTTCGGTATTTATCAATATGATCGTGGGCTTCATATTTGGCATATTTTATGCCATGATGATATCCTTTATGTCAACCGCCGGTCTGTTACCAATGGATATTATCGGGAGTGATGATATTACGTTTTTGGGTATGTTGATCGTAGTACCCATTATGTTTTCAATCGGAGCTGCAGTATTTGGAACTATCTGGTGTGTTATTTGTGTCTTTATTTATAACCTGTTAACCCGAATAGTCGGCGGTCTTGAAATAAACACTGAAGATATTTCTGTTAAAGAAAATATTCCTCAGCCACAACATGAAGCAATATTAGTAAAGCCAGAAATCAAACAAAAACAGGCTATGCCTGTGCCACCTTCGCCACTGCCTGCACCGCCACCTCCTTCTCCGGAACCTCCTGCAACAGATAACGTGAATGACTTACCAACAAGTAAAGATGAAAATAAAAAGAACAATAGTTCTGATTCTAATTATGAGATTTAATTTATGAATGATAAACCAATAAGAGTTCGCATCGCTCCATCACCGACCGGTTATTTGCATGTTGGTGTAGCCAGAACCGGTGTTTTTAACTGGCTGTTTGCACGAAAACATGGTGGGAAATTTTTAATTCGTATCGAAGATACCGATCAGGAGCGCAATAGACCGGAACTGATCCAGCCTATTCTTGATGGGTTTAAATGGATGGGGATGGAATCTGAAGAAAAGATTGTTCGTCAATCGGATAATCTTGAGATTTATAAAAAGTATGCTCAAAAACTTTTAGAGAGTGGCAAAGGCTACCGTTGTTTCTGTACTCCTGAAGAATTAAAAGCAGCTCGTGAAAAAGCTGTTAAAGAAAAAGGTTCTCAACTTTACAACCGAAAATGCCTGAAGCTATCTCCTGAAGAAATTCAGAAAAAACTGGATGCTGGTGAAAAATATGCAATTAGAATTGAGATTCCTGAAGGTGAAACAAAATATAATGATTTAGTTTGCGGTGAACTTACCAAACAGAATGCGGATCTCGAAGATTTTATTATTGCCCGCTCCAATGGAAAGCAACCTATAATCTTGCTGTTGTTATTGATGATCACAATATGGAAATTTCTCATGTAATTCGCGGTAACGATCATATAACCAATACTTTCAAACAGGTTATTATTTATAATGCTCTGGGCTTTGATATCCCTGTGTTTGGGCATATCCCGCTTATATTAAGGCCGGATAAGAGAAAGATTTCAAAATCTCTCGGTGATAAAGATATCAACGAATACAGCGCTGAAGGGATAATCCCTGATGCATTATTTAATTATCTTTGCACTCTGGGGTGGTCATCAAAAGACGACCGTGAAATTTATACGGTAGAAGAATTAGTCAATATTTTTACTGCCAAAAATTTTAACAGCTCCAATGCCATCTTTGATCAGGAGAAAATGTTAGCTTTCAATAAAGAGCATATTAAAATGAAAAGCGATCATGATCTCGCCGCTGAAGTAGCTCCTCTGTTAATCGAAGCCGGGCTTACATCCAAATACTGGCTTGAGACGAGATGGGAATATCTCCGAGATGTAGTGGGTGTTTTAAAAGATCGGGTAAAAAGAGTATCTGATTTTGTTGAGATGAGTTCATACTTTTTTGAATTTGATTATAAATATGAAGAAAAAGCAGTTAAGAAAAATTTCCAGCCGGAAGCGGCTGACAGGCTGCAGGAATTAGTTGAACGATTTGAGTCACTAAGTGACTTTTCACATGATAATATTGAGAGTACACTGACAAATTTATCTGAAGAAAAGGATATAAAAAAGGCGAAATATATTCATCCGACTCGCTTAGCTGTCAGTGGTACTGCGGTTGGTCCAGGACTTTATGACCTGCTGGTTGTTCTTTCAAAACCGGTAGTAATTGAGCGAATGAAAAAGGCAATTGATTATATAAAAAGCATTAGCAGTTAGATATTATTAATATTGGTGAATGTTCGCACTGAAGCATTAATAACCGGGGAGATGATTATTGACTGATTTAAATAGTTCACAAACGGAGACTTTAAAGGTCGGCGATCCGGCTCCTGATTTTACACTGTCCACTCATAACGAAGGGGAACTAAATCTGGCCTGGTATCAGGGACGGAAAAATGTCGTATTGGCTTTCTATCCGGCTGACTGGACTCCGGTCTGCGCCACCCAGGTGCCCAGCTATCAGGATATTTTTGACAAATTTGAAAAATATGATGCCCAGTTGCTCTGTATTTCTGTCGATTCTGTCCCCTGTCATATGTCGTGGGCAAAATCAATGGGTGGATTGTCTTTTCCGTTGATGTCTGATTTTTTCCCTCATGGCGAGGTTGCAAAAAAATATGGTATTTTAACAGGTAAGGGATATTCCGGGCGAGCTGTTTTCCTGATTGATAAAAAAGGAATAATCAGATTTATTCAACAGGTGCACCCGGCAAAACTCCCCGATAACGATATGCTCCTGAAAGAATTGGCTAAACTTAAATAAATAGGGAACGCCTTTAGATTGTTTCTGTTTTATTAATTGCGATAGAAAAACTTGTTAGAGAAGGACTAAGATTAGTGTATTTTTCGCTTCCAAAAGAATACCGGGAAGCAAAACCGGAAGATATAAAAGCTCGTATTCTTGAAGCCAAAAAAAAGTTAGGCAAAAATCTGCTTATCCTCACTCATCATTATCAGCGGGTGGAGGTAGTCGATTTTGCGGATCATTTGGGCGATAGTTATGGTCTCTCAAAAATTGCTGCTGCTCAAAAAGATGTTGAAATCATTGCCTTTTGCGGTGTTCATTTCATGGCTGAATCTGCTGATATTCTGACTTCGGATTTCCAGAAAGTGTTTCTTCCCAATCCTCTGGCAGGATGTCCTATGGCGGATATGGCAGAGATGGCTGATGTCATGGCGGCCTGGAAATATCTTGATAAAATAAGCGGCACTGAGAATATAATGCCAATTTCATATATGAACACTACCGCTGGTCTAAAAGCATTTACCGGCCGAAACGGCGGGCTGATCTGTACTTCATCTAATGCTGATGCCGCTCTTAAATGGGCATTTGAACAAAGAGAAAAAGTATTCTTTTTTCCTGATCAGCATCTGGGATATAACACTGCTATCAAAATGGGATTCAGTCCGGATGAAATAGTTATCTGGGATTTTTCTCGTGATGATGGCGGCCTTACCGAAAAACAGGTGAGCAATGCCAAAGTCATTCTCTGGAAAGGGCACTGCCATGTTCATACAAATTTCAAAGAAGAGCAAGTTCATGAGGTGCGGGAAAAATATCCTGATGTTAAAATTATTGTTCACCCGGAATCACCTCATGAGGTAGTTAGGTTAGCTGATGGGAGTGGATCAACGTCCTATATTGTCAAATATTGTCAGGAAGCTCCTCCCGGATCGACTATTGCTATTGGAACTGAAATCAATTTAATAAATCGGATGGCACTTGAATATCCTGATAAAACTATTTTTGAATTGTCTGGCCAAACCTGTCCGGTATGCGCAAATATGTACCGTACTACAATAAATGATTTGTTATACACTCTTGAGAATTATGCTAATATTAAGCCGATTTCTGTTCCGGAGCCGACCCGCTCGGAAGCACTAATAGCGCTTGAAAAAATGCTGCAAATATCCTGATATAATATTTACAAGCAAGCTTGATTTAATGATTTAATATTCATATATATATATATATATGCTGTAAAAGTGGACAAATTAGAGCGAAAAAGTCCAATAGTATTAAATAAGGTTTTTTATCTATTTTTAGTAGATTATCAAGCGAGAAGAAAGACATGAAACAAATTGAGGGAAATTTGGTTATTGAATATGATCGAATTTTTGAAAGATTTTATAAACCAATAGAAATTGAGTCGCTGTCAGAAGATATTGAATCTCAAGCAGAATACTACATGATCTGACAGAGCTTATGGAGTAGGTGGAATGGAATACAAAGGAAAAGTTGCATTTATTTCCGGTGGAACTCGTGGAATCGGCTTATCAATCGCCGAGAAGTTAGCCGCAAAGGGTGTAAATATATTCATAACTTATTTTCGCAGTCGGGAGGATGCTAAAGCTGCTGAAGAGAAAATAAAAAGCTATGGCGTGGAATGCGTGTCGCATAGGGCAAATATGGGTAATGCCGAACAGGTGCCGTTAATTTTTGAAAAAATCAAAGAAGAATTCGGCAAGCTCGATATTATGGTGTCTAATGCGGCTCTTGGTGTTTATTCTGATATGATGAACATTGACCGCAAAGCATGGGAATTGTCGATGCATACCAATGCTCGTGCCTTTCTGCAATGCGTTCAGCTTGGTATTCCCATGATGGGGGAGGATAGCCGAATTGTAGCTTTGTCGTCATTGGGTGCTATACGATATATCCCCGGCTATGCCGCCATTGGTGTCTCAAAAGCGGCGGTTGAAAATATGGTCAGATATACCGCTATTGAAATGGCTCCCAGGAAAATAAGCGTCAATTGCGTCTCGGGTGGGTTTATTGATACAAAAGCATTAACGGTATTCCCTAATTTTGAAGAGATGAAAAAACGGGTTATTGAACGTACTCCCTATAAGAGAATTGGCAAGCCGGAAGAGATAGCAGATGTGGTTGTTTTCTTATGCGGCAAAGGTGCCAGTTGGATAACCGGGCAGACTATCATTGTTGATGGTGGCTATTCATTAGCTTAGCAGGTATAACCTGTTCAATTAATAATAGGAACATTAGAATAATTTCAGGTGGTATAATTATTGAATTATATCACCTCTGTTTATTTGAGCAGTAAGTATTAGAACGTTATTATAGAATATTCAATTTATAAAGATTTACCAAATACCTAAAATATCTTTGGCATTATCGGAGGCCATCGTTTCCGGGTTCCAGGGTGGATCCCAGACAAGGACCACTTCCATATTTGTGACCCAAGCCATAGCCGCAACTTCATTGTGAACCTGAGATACCAACATCTCACCATAAGGGCAGGCAGGAGTGGTTAATGTCATCTTTACTTTAACAGCTCCCTTGTCGTTCACATCAACATCATAAATCAAGCCAAGATCAACAATTCCTATTCTGATTTCAGGGTCATGGATATTAACCAGGGTATCCATAATTTCTTGTTTTGTTGGTAGAGGCATATAAAAATTTCACTTTCCTTTTATTCCACAGAAGTAGTAGTAGCTTCGCCACTTCCGTTTTCGTAATTTTCCATACCTTCCATAAAAGTAACCCACGCCAAAAGAGCACATTTAATTCTAACTGGAAATTTCTTGACCCCTTCAAGAGCATCGATATCGCCCAAGTCTTCAGGGATCTCTACATCCTCACCCTTTAACATTCCTCTAACAATTGCGGCAATCTTTTTAGCTTCAGCTATGGATTTTCCTTTCAATACTTCAGCTAACATTGAACCTGATGCCGTAGAAATAGCACATCCTTTGCAATCGATATAAATATCTTTAACCATATCATCTTCGATTTTAACTGCCAGTTTGAGTTCATCACCACAAGATGGGTTATGTCCACCAGTAGAAAAATCAGCCATTGGCAACGGCTCATGTCCTCTGGGTGACCGGTAATGATCAAGGATTATGTCACGATACATTTCATCTAATGATCCACTCATAAACCGAAATATCTCCTCATACCTTTAAGTGCTTTTACCAGAGCATCGATATCAGCTTCGTTATTGTAAATATAAAGCGAAGCTCTTGCTGTAGCAATTTTCCCCAGGATCGACATCAACGGCTGGGCGCAATGATGGCCGGCTCGTATTGCAATGCCTTTTGAATCAAGAAAAGTGCTTATATCGTGCGGGTGAAGATCGTTATCCGTAAAAGAAATTACTCCGCCGCGCTGTTCTACCTCCCGTGGTCCCTGAATTTCCAAACCGGGAATAGCCGAGAGATGTTCAATAGCGTATTTAGTAAGATCCATTTCATGTTGACGAAGATTATCCATCCCGATTTCTTCGAGATAATGCAGAGCGGCATCAAAAGCAACAACGTCGGCAATATTTGGTGTGCCACCTTCGAATTTATTCGGAAGCTCCGCCCATGTGACATGATCAAAACTGACTTCGCGGATCATTTCACCACCCATATTAAACGGCGGCATAGCTTCTAACAGTTCCTTTTTCCCATAGAGAATACCAACCCCGGTTGGACCAAGCATTTTGTGCGAAGAGAAGGCATAGAAATCAACACCCAGACTTTTTACATCCACTTTAAGATGTGGAACTGCCTGGGCTCCATCAGCCAATACAACAGCACCATGCTTTTTAGCAAGAGCTGTAAGTTCAGCTACCGGATTGATAGTACCCAGAACATTTGACATATGAGTGAGTGCCAGAAGTTTTGTTTTGGAAGTGATTATTTCATTTATATTGCTCTGATCAAGATGACCGCAAAAAGTTATCGGGATTCTTTTTAAAATGGCTTTTTTCTTTTTAGCTAATTGTATCCAGGGAACAAGATTGGCATGGTGTTCCATTTCAGTAATGACAATTTCATCACCCTCTTTTATGTTTTCTTCACCCCAGGTATAAGCAACAAGATTGATTGCTTCGGTAGTACCACGTGTAAAAATAACTTCTTTCGGATCAACACCACCGATAAAGTCAGCCACATGTATGCGGGTATGTTCGTACATTTCGGTTGATTTTTCAGCGAGATAATGCAGACCTCGATGGATATTGGCGTTATATTTACGGTAGTATTCTATTATGGCATTGATCACTACACGCGGTTTTTGTGTAGTAGCAGCATTGTCAAGATAGACAAGTTGATTGCCATCAATGATTTGATCAAGAATGGGGAAATCAGCTCGTATTCGCTCCAGATCAATTGGTAAAAGCCCAACGCTTGGTGAATGCTGCATATTTTTAATTTTTTGCTCCATTATACTTACCGTAAACTCCTTTAATCTATTTTCACAAATATATTATCATTTTCAATTTTTACTTCATAGGTATCAATAGGGACAACTGCCGGCGGAGCCTTTACTGAACCATCAATAACATTAAAACGAGCATGATGCCGAGGGCACATAATTTCATCCTTGTTTAATGATCCGGTACTGATAGGGGCTGAATCATGCGAGCATTCATCGGCAACAGCAAAGAACTTTCCGTTAACATTGCAAACCAGAATTTGTACGTTATTGATCTTAAAAGATTTCATCTCACCCGGTTCAATATCAGCGGTGGCAGCTACCTGAGTAAAACCATCCATCTTATAATCCCTCCAATTGATTATCTACAATGTCCATGATACGATCTTTTAGATCCTCAGGGATTTCTTTTAAGGTGGTCGAAACAAAGCCTGAAACAATCATCTTTGTAGCCTGTTTTTTATCAATTCCACGGCAGGAAAGATAATAAATCATTTCCGGATCTATAGGACCAATCGTTGCCCCATGTGAACACATAACTTCTTCGTTTAAAATCTCAAGTTCCGGGATTGTTTCTGCTCTGGTTCCACGATTGAGCATCAGGTTGCGGTTTACCTGATAGGCTTCGCACATAGGAGCCTGCTTATCAATACGGATCAAACCGGTGTAAGCTGATAGAGCCTTATCTCGGAGGACTACTTTGAAATCTATATCCGAATTTGTATTGCCGACTTTATGAGAATGCAGTGTATGGTTATCAAAATGCTGGTATTCGGTTCCAAACAGCATCCCATAAATATTACTTTTTGCCCCTTGGCCAATCATATAAATTCCGAAATTGTGCTTGGAAACATTTCCTCCAAAAATAAGAGGAATAGTAAGCATATTGCTGTTCTGTTCAATCTTAGCCCTATGGGTAAGATAGACATTTGATTCTGCTGTTTGATGTTGCAGAGGTACATAACGGCATTTGCTGTCGCAACCGCAGAAAATTTCAACCACACTATTGGTTTGAGAAAGATTGCCGGATGATTTTGAACCACCGACATACTCATCAATAATTGTAACCTCAGAATTCTTTCCGGTAACAATCAAAAGACGCGGGAAACAGGTAGAACCTGTTTTCTCTGACGCACGAATTAAGTGTATCGGTTGCTCTACTGATGTATTATCCGGTATATAAATAAATATGCCGTCGTTCCATAAAGCAGTATTCAGGGCTTCAAATTTACCGGTTTCATGATTCACTGACTTTGTCAAATGTTTTTTAACAACGCTTTCGTATCCATCAAAAGCATTAGATAATGAACTGATAATGACCCCGGATTTTTTGATCAAATCCGATGTGCTGATATTAATTTCCAGACCACTATTATCAGTAACTAAAGCAGAAAGCTGTCCTTGTTCGAGATGATTCTGTTCCAGTTTTAAAATATCAACATGGTTTTTGGTTTCAACATGCTGTGAAATGTTATCATAATTAATAACAAAATCAGCAGGATCGGTATATTTCCATAAAGCCAATCCCCGTGGGGGGAGAGGGCTGTTGTTATATGATTCTTTTGCTGTTTTCCTGATCTCTTTGAGCCAGTTCGGTCCCATACTGAGCTGGGTGAGGTTATCAGGAATCAAACAATCATTTTCAGGTTTTGTCATAGTTGTTGTATTCATTTTAACCTATTGATCCTTCCATTTCCAACTCAATCAGTCGGTTCAATTCAACTGCATATTCCAGTGGGAGTTCTTTGGTAAAGGGTTCCATAAAGCCATTAACAATTAAAAGACGAGCATCGTCTTCAGATAAGCCTCTGCTTGTCAGATAGAATAATTGTTCTTCTGCAACTTTGGATACCCGGGCTTCATGTTCCACCCGAACGTTGTCATTGTCGATTTCCATAGTTGGGTAAGTATCACTGCGGGCTTCTTCACCAATTAACAAAGCGTCACATTCCACCGAGACTTTTACATTCTCAGCGTTCTTGTGAATTTTAATCAAGCCGCGATATGAAGATCTTCCGTTGTCTTTGGATATTGATTTTGATGTTATCCTCGAAGATGTATTAGGAGCAGCATGGATCATTTTAGCACCGGTATCCTGATGCTGATCGATTCCGGCAAATGCAACCGAGAGCATTTCACCTTTGGCTCCTTCACCCAATAATTGGATGCAGGGATATTTCATAGTCAGTCGTGAGCCAATATTTCCATCGACCCATTCGACTGTTGCG
>DAOWMZ010000153.1 GCA_030642845.1 Candidatus Zixiibacteriota bacterium | reverse complement strand
TTTGTTTATTATTCTGGATATTGCCCATTTGTTTGATCTTTTTATGATTGATTTTATAAATTTTCAAATCTTTTTTTGTAATATTTCTTTCCTCTGTGATTTTCTTAACTGATTTAAGCAGTTTATAATCCACTCCGGAAATGAGCGATGTTTCGGAGCTGGTTTTTGAACCGACTTCGTTGACTATAATTCCTTCTGCAGCCATGACTTTGCTGCTCATTATTACGCCATTACAGATTACTTTTCCACAGCAATAAAATTGACTTTGATGTACCTCTACTTTAACAAAAATATCACCTTCACATTCAATAATAGCATTGTTGCAGTATTTAAAATCAGCGTTACCATTTACAATTATTTTATTTTTAATACTCCCGTTTATACCACCTTTAATTGTTAGATCTCCACCGCATACAATATCACAAGCACCGACTAATCCTTTTATTAAAATATCACCAGTGGCTTCTACCTTAAAATTCGAAACGACTTCACCATTAATCTCAACGTGGCCATTATGTTGAATGTTACCAGTTTCCGGTCCAACATCTCCGGAAATACGATAAAAAGTATGAACATCCAGCGTTGATCCTTTATAACTCAAACGACCGGAGCATCTGGCTTTATATGTATTACTTTCCTCATCCCATTCTACATTAGGACCAGCTCTAAGCACAACCTTTTTTGGAGATGGAACCCGTATCACCATGCCATATACATCTCGACCTTCTTCTCCCACACATTCCGGAATTATTTTTACCAGATTGTCTCCTTCATTCACATTTAGCAGTTCAGCTTTTTGTCGATAATCAATTGCTTTTGTTTTCGGATCGACATAGTACCCTTCAGCAAAGTAATCTTTTAACCATTCCATTTTGCCGTCTTTAGGCAATGCAGGTCCTTCACCTCTTACTATAACAAGATCAGTTATGCCTTCTTCATCGCTCTCCCTGTTCTCTAATGCTGAAAGTAAATTTTGTTCATCGAATTCACCTTTGATACCATATTCCCTCATAAATGCTCTTATATCATCTAAAAGGATGTCCTGATGATTAGCTAACTCAGCATTACATGACATCAATACAGCAATATTATCTTCAGTAATTTTCAGCTTGCATCGAGAGATAGTTTTCTTAATTTTTACTTTTCCGACATCTTCCATATTATTCTCATCATATAAAGAGTAATTGTCCTAAATATTGTTAATTTCTAGTTTGCCCTCATTCCTATTACAATTATCAAACATGAACAGTATGGACAAATTGTTATTAATATTTATCGGCTAACTGTGCAATAATGTTACAGATGAAATAAAATCATTGTGGGATTTCTGTGATTGACTGGTAAGAAAAACCCGAGTAAATATAATTTTACCCGGGTATATTTATAACAATAAGAGAATGTCTAAATATTCGGCAAATTAAAGCAAATCACTTTGGGTTCAGTCATTTCCTGCAAAGAGAATTTGAGACCTTCACGACCCAAACCGGAATATTTAACACCACCAAATGGCATTGAATCCAAACGATAATCAGTGGAATCGTTGATCATCACCCCACCGCAATCAAGATCATAAGCTGCTTTAAAAGCAACATCGACATTGCTGGTAAAAATAGCCGCCAATAAGCCATATGGCAGGGAATTGGCTTCTGCTATAGCTTTGTCAAGATCATCTATTTTGTAGAAATTGACTGTCGGTCCGAACACTTCTTCGCAATGGATAGTCGCTTCAGATGAAAGGTTTTCCAATGCGGTCGGTGCATAAAGAGCTCCTTCACGTGTTCCACCGGTGAGGATTTTAGCACCCTTATCAACCGCATCCTTGACCCAATTTTCGACCCTGATTGCTTCCTTCTCGGTGATCATCGGACCCATATCGGTATCTTCTTTGAGTTTGTCGCCGATTTTGTATTTATTAGTCAATTCGATAAATCGTTTTTTGAATTCATCATAGATATCTTTGTGAATCAGCAGTCTTTGCACGCCAATACAGTTTTGACCAGCAGCCCAGAATGAGCCGGATACGCATGATTCAACTGCCAGATCCAAATCAGCATCTTTCCAGACAATAACCGGCGAATTGGAACCTAATTCCATTCCAATCTTTTTGATCCCAGCTTTACCTGCAATATGTTTCCCTGCTTCGACTCCACCAGTAAATGAAATCATCCGCACCCGTTCATCGCTGACAAGAGGATCACCGATAACCGAACCGTAACCGGTCACAACCTGAATTGCATTCTCCGGAAGACCGGCTTCTAATAATACTTCAACCAATTTAATCGCTGAGAGAGGTGTGACAGTTGCCGGTTTCAAAATTACCGAGTTACCGGCGGCTATTGCCGGACCGAGTTTATGAGCAACAAGATTAAGAGGATCATTAAAAGGTGTGATTGCCAGAATAACACCTATCGGGAAACGATAGTAATAACCACGTCGTTTCTCACCACCCGGGAATGAATCCCAGGGAATAGTTTCGCCAAGAATCCGTTTGGCTTCTTCGGCGGAGCAGGTGATAGTGTTGACACATCGCGAGGCTTCCTTGCGGGCTTCTTTGATAGTCTTGGAACCTTCGCGAGCGATTATCGTGGCGAACTCTTCCAATCTTTCTGATAAAAGATTAGCCGCTTTAAAAAGAATCTGTGCCCGATCATAGACAGTCATCTTTTTGGTTACTTCAAAACCTTTAACTGCTGAAGCTAAGGCAAGCTCGCAATCTTCGGCATTAGCACTGGGGACAGTATCTATAACGGAATTGTCAAAGGGATCTATAACGTCGATTTTATCATCGCGATCCACCCATTGACCGTTTAAAAGCATTTTCATTTTCTTCCTCCCACATGGATAATATCAACCAGAGTGCTGTAACCGGTTTCAATTTTACCTGCTCCCGGACCAACAATTGTTACATCACCAAGAGCATCAGTCGTTACTGAAACAGCATTTGTTGCACCCATAATTCCTGCTAATGGATGAGTCATATCAATTTCTTCCGGAGCGACACTCCCGACAACCTTGTTGCCTTCTCTTGTTACTTTTCCTATCAGCTTAAATCTTTTGCCGCGAGCTTTAGCTTCGGTGATAGCTTCGGCAGTAATCTCTGTTATTCCTTTGCAGGAGAAATCGCTCGGCTTGCTGTCATATCCAAAAATAGCATTGGCTATAATAGTAGCTTTTGCCAGAGCATCCCAACCTAAAACATCAGCATCCGGGACAGCTTCAGCATATCCTAATTCCTGTGCTTTTTTGAGAGCAACATCATAGGACATCCCTTCTTCCATCTTGGAAAGGATATAATTTGTAGTGCCGTTGAGAATCCCTTTTACTTCTTTTATTTCACAACCGGCCAATGTTTCTCTAACCAGATTTAATAGGGGCGTACCACTGATAACTGTTCCTTCATAGAGAAATAAAGCGTTTTTCGCTTTTGCAAGTTTAGCAAGATCCTGGAAAAACAATGCTACCGGACCTTTATTAGTAGTGGTCACATGCATTCCTTTTTCAAGAGCGGCTCTGATATGGGAGGTAGCCGGTTCGGCGGTTTTGATGTCAGTGTAAGTCATCTCGACCATCATGTCGGCATCAGCAGACTTAACCATACTTAACGCATCGCCATCGTACTTACCCGGCAATGTATCAATCTTTACATCTTTTTTTACCGCATCAAGAGCGGCTTGCAAATCGATTCCATCCTGATTGTATAAACTCCCTTTGAGCATGTCGGAAATTCCGACAACAGTGATATCGAATCCGTAGGTTTTTGAAATCTCATCACCCTTCTCAAGAATAAGTTCGGCCAGACCCTGTCCAACCGTTCCGAATCCTAACAGTAATAATCGCATTAATTTATCTCCTAAAATTTTAAAAGTAATAGTATTATTAATTAACCACACTTCGTGGACTGTAGCGATCGGGGGCATCAAACATATCAATCACAAATACTTGTGAATGAAATTTCGCCGAATGCTCCACACCTTCCGGTATAAAATAATTGTCACCTTTTTTATAAACTTTTGTTTCACCGCCGATAGTTAAAGACATCTCACCATCGATCACCATACCCCATTGGGCACAATGCGAATGAGGCGGAACAACAGCCGTAGGTTGTATATCGAAAAAAACAATTTGCTTATCACTGCTCTGCATTAGCCATCCCCGAACTCCTTCTACAGGTATGTCTGCTTCGGGAAGATTCCTTATCAGATCAGGATAAACGGTGTTGTCCCATTCTTTCTTAATATCACTCATAATATTAACCTTCTACTTGTATGCAATTCCAGCATAGATCGCTTTATGACCCCGGCGCATAATTTCTTTAGCATCTTTATCACAACGAATACATTTATGATAAATAACATCACCGATCAGTTTTGCTTTCTCGTCCCGTTCAGCATCGGTAAGGAAATAAGTTTCCATCGTATCATAAGGACGCGCAGTTCCATCGCTTTCATACTTGATAGTTATATCTGTGCCATTATCCAGAACCTTATAAGCATTATCAGTCCAGTTGAATCCTTCCATACCAAGATCAGGATTGATTCTCAAATGAGCGGCTAATGAAATATTCGGAAGGCCGGAGGCTTTTAATTCTTCGGCACATTGTATAAATGTTTCCGGGCTGGCGGCATTGCCAATATTGATTTCATAAAGAGGAGTAGTGCCGTCATCTCGGAGGAATTCTTTGACAATGTTCATTAACATTCGGAACTGAATCGCATTCTGAGTAGAGAGAAGCATCGATATTTTAAAGCTGACTGCCGGAATTTCTCTTCCCCAGTAGCAGGCAGCAATAATTGTTGACCAGCTTGGATTAAGGAAAAAATTAGCTCCGGTTTCAAGTGATGATCTCAGGATTCCATCTAAATAGACCAGATGGTTGTTATCTCCGACCTCAATTCCTCCAAAGTTACCAAATGCTGTTCCCATATTTTTCAAAATCAACTGGCTGGTGCCATCGCCTAAATCACGTCGGTCAAATTTTTCACCGGTGATTTTTTCAATTTTGGCAAATCGTTCTTCGGGAAGAGGAGTTGTAACGAGATTAGCAGAGCAGAATTTACTTGCTTTGAGCAAATTTTCCGCCATAGCCAGTGTGGTTAGAAGATCGCCGCTGTAAACATAATGATCGGTAAGGGCAACTACCGAAATCATTTCTGTTGGAAAGAGAACTTTGCCATTCTCGGCTAATCTCTTTATACAATCAGCCGTAACATAAGCACCCTGAAAACCGGAAACCTGAGTAGTACAAACACCCGGCTTGGACACTTTGATATTTTCTTTGGCAATAAAATCTTCGACTTTGGGGAAATCTTTGATATGCCCTTCGGCTTTTTCAAGAAGATCTCCAAAACCCTTTTCACTGGCTATTTTTTTTCTGGTTTCGTAATCCTGCATGGCAATGACTTTTTCATTGATTGCTTTAGCACCGCCATAGGCATCAATAAGATTGTCGATTGCTTTGAGATCTTTGTCGCTTAAAAGATTAAAATGCATATTTTGCTCCTCACTTCTTTCCGGCAATTGTTATAACATTTTACTTGCAAATGTAAGATAATCTAATCCGAATTTCAACTACCATAGTTCGTTTTTTAAATATTTAATAATTATCAGGAAATAAGCCATATTCTCTTGGGATAATCCCCCTCTTTTATGAAATTATTTTG
>DAOWMZ010000218.1 GCA_030642845.1 Candidatus Zixiibacteriota bacterium | reverse complement strand
TTCGTAGTAGCTCTCTCTCCGATACCGCTGGTTTCCCATCCCCGGTCGGTTTTTATCATAGCTGTACTTCCACGCTGATTCTTTTTAGGACTGATGGTTACAACCCCAGTTGTAGCTTTACCGTTTTTACCAGTCTTAATAACAACATTCTTTTTAGTAACAAGCTTGGAAGACATAACCGATACTTTTTTAGCCGCAAAATTCGGATAGCCATTTTTTACCGGACTACGGTAGCCGGATGTTCTAACTTGTTTATATTTAGACTGAACATGAGGACCCGGACGAACAATTTCATTATCCAACACTATAGTATGATAGCGTGAGACATGAATATCCGATTCCCAGCAATAGCCCCAGGGATCATAGACGGTAAAAGTATGCCAGCCGACATAAACTCTTGGTAAATAGAGAGGGGTGCATCCCCAATATATTCCATTTACATACACTGTGGAGCCCCAGGGGTAATCAAGATAGACATTGCCACAGAGAGTCCAGTGATGATAAACCGGATGATAAACAGGCTGGAAATAATAATCTTCCCATTCTTCGATATAAATCGCTGTTCGGTCATAGGCCATACGCTGACCGTTGTACTTTAAAAAGTAACGGTCATTGATATAATCCATAAATTCAAAACGATTATCCCAGTCACTTACTAATCCTGAAACCGGATACCAGTCCGGAATAGGGATTCTTTCACGAGAAGCAATAATCTGAATATTCTCGACCCCTTCGGGACCGCTGACTACCAACTCGTAATCGTCCCAGTTATTGGGCATACGATAAGTAATGCCAGCTTCAACATAGTTATTATCAGTCGGATCTGCCGGGAAAAGAAGATTTACTCTTCCCCGAGTATCGATTGAATAAATAACAATATAGGCATCACGATTGACGCGATAATGAATTACGACATTATCACCTTCGTAGTATTCGCCATCATTGTGGTTTGTCCATACTTCGACATCAAGATAACGATCAACCCTGAAACGTTCTTCATAACCGTACTTTTCGGAATCATAGTTGTCATCATCGTATTGTCTGGAAATATTTTGAGCCATCATCGACGGCGTACTGATCAGAAATATCAGTGTCATCAAAATTGTCAAAAGTTTCATTCGGCGTAACATAATAATAGCCTCGCTTTTTTGATTTATTTTAAATCGTTATTGGTTTCATTCTTTTTTGAATAAATCGATGTTATATTCTGATCATTACTTTTCGGAGGGGCAATAAGTTCCGGATTGTTAATATCGGTTTGATATGCCCACTGGAAACTTACTCCAACACCATCAGTAAGAAGAACGCGCATTTTGGCATAATGGTTGTCATCGGTTTTTATAATATAAGTATGTCCGACAATTATTTCTGCATAACCGAGATCGGACCAACCAGTAGTAGGAGCGTAACCGATATCATCCCAATCATAGGTATAGCCCATCCCCTGAATTTCCGTACCACGGAAAGAATTCAAATCACCGGCATTTAAATAATAGATACCAAAAACATCGGAATCAACATAGGCATCACATTCGGAACTGGATGCATCGATAGTACCTCCTGATACAAAGTGAATACCAGCACTTGATTGTTGAACGCTTATATCATTAATGAATAAAACTCCTTCAGGACGGGGAGTGTCATAAACATCTTCAGCAGAAAGAGTTGAAACCTGACCGGCATGATCAATCGATGCTACAGCATAATAGTATGTAGTTCCATTTGCAACATCATCATCAATATAATCATAATATATTAAATCAAGATTTGGATTATCATCCGCAGCTCTGCGTCCAATTTCAACATAATCGGCATTCAAACCAGCGGTGTTGGCATAAACAATATATTCTTCAATATCTCTGTCATAAGGTCCTGCCCACCATAATACAACATACCCATCACCTGTTATTGAAAAAACTCCCTGAGGTGGTTCGGGGCGGGGATCCCAGACAGTATCATCATTTTCATCACAACCGGAAAAAGTAACCAAAGTAATCATCATCGAAATCAGTAAAATTGAACGTAACATTTGTCAAAACTCCTTTTTTCAAATCATTTTCTAAATAATATACTATCAAATTCCATGCCAAACGCCACAAGTGGCTTTTATTTAACAACTTACGATTACACAACACATTCAAGCCACTCGGTAGCGCACAATTATTGTGCATGACTTATTGTTAATGCACTTATTATGTGAGTTTTGGAATTGTGAATCTATACCTGTTTGAGACTGTATTCTTTGATTTTTGCTCTTAGAGTATTGCGATGGATTCCCAGTTTTTCTGAGCATTCCCCCATGTTCCAATTTAATTGATCCAAACAGAATTTAATATGCTCTTTTTCAACAACTGCTAATGGAGCTAATTTTCTCGTAGCATCAGTTTTTTCTATATTATTAGAAATACCGGTTAAATCATCTTTTGTAAGGCTGTCCAATTGGCACAAAATAACTGCCCGCTCAATCATATTTTCCAGTTCTCTGACATTTCCTGGCCATGAGTAATTTGTGAGAACTTCCGCTGCATCCGCAGAAATCCCTTTTACACTTTTGCCAGTTTTTTGGGAGAATTTCTTGATAAATTTCTCAGCCAATAGCATAACATCTCCGTGCCGTTCAGACAGAGGAGGAACATCAATAGAGACAACATTAAGCCTGTAGTACAGGTCTTCGCGGAATGTACCCTCAGCAACCATTTTTTTTAGATTTCTGTTTGAAGCAGCAATGATACGGATATCAAGCTGGATCTCTTTAACAGAACCGAGTCTTTCGATCTTTTTCCCTTCCAACACACGCAGCAATTTAACCTGCATAGTTAGCGGCATATCCCCGATTTCGTCAAGAAAGAGAGTGCCACCATCAGCCAATTCAAATCTTCCCTGCTTTGCCTTTTCCGCTCCGGTAAAAGCTCCTTTTTCATGGCCAAATAGTTCCGACTCAAGTAAATTTTCCGGGAAAGCGGCGCAGTTTATGGCAACCAGTCTTTTTTCTGACCTGTTGGAAATTGCATGAATAGCTCTTACTACCAATTCCTTGCCTGTACCCGATGGTCCGGTGATCAATACCGTTGCATCTTTGGTTGCTACCAGAGAAATCATCTTTTTTACATTTTTAATTGAAACAGATTCGCCGATTATTTCTGTAGCAGGGAATACTTCATCAAGTCTTTCCTGCATAATTTTATTATCTACAATCAAACGATTCTGGGTTGCCGCTTTTTGCAGCTTCAGGAGGAGTTCATCCAGATCTTCGACCGGCTTTGACTGATAATCAAACGCCCCTGCTTTCATCGCTGATACAGCAGTTTCTATTGTACCAAAAGCTGTAAGAACAATGACCTGAATAAAGGGATTTATTTCTTTTAGGTGCTGAAGCAGCTGCAGACCATCCATCCCCGGCATTTTCATATCAATCAGGGCAACCGGAGAAAAAACCTTATGGTAGATTTCGAGTGCATCTTCACCATTGGCAGCAGTTGTTACATTAAAACCCTTTTTGACTAAATACCCCTGCAAAAGGTCCCTTTGGGACTTTTCATCATCGACTATGAGAAGTTTAATATTCGGCATAACATAAGTAAAAAAATAAAATGGGTTTTGTATATAAAAAAACCCGCCGAAAAGGCGGGTTTATAAAAATAATTTATCTTAATTATCAGAACTGACCAGAAGTCTTACCCCAATATTTAACTGGATAACACCTATATTTTCACCCATCAGATAATCCATTTCACGATAGGTTGCCACTTTATCATCAATCATATTGGTATGATAACTGGCTTCTAAATAGAGACCACTGTAATCTGCAGTATAATAGAAAATCCCCAGACCAATTTCATATGCCAATCCCGGATCATAAGAAATTTCGCGGAAGCGGCGTCCACCTTCATCATTTTCAACAAAAGTACTGAACTTGGCCCAATCCATTCCGATTTTCGCTTTTACATAAGGAACTAAGTTTGTTTCACCTTCAAACAAATATTTTCCATAAATTGCAGGACTGAACAAGCGATGGTTATGGCTGGATTCTTCATCAGTATCAATCTTAAATTGGTTATAGTTAAAATTAATCCCAAATACTAACTTCTGAGTAACAAAATATCCCAAGTCAAGACCAATATCCCATCCATTTTCTGGAGCACGATCTTTAATATCAGGATTTGTGTCGAAATCACCTGTCTGCCAGTCTGTTATACCACCAGATGGAATTCCCAAACCTCCGTATAAAGCCAATTCGAGAATATATTTTTCTTCATCTTCATCAAAATCATCCTGAGCTACAATTAGACAATTGCAGAATAAAAATAGAAAAACTGCAGTTAGGACTGAAGTTTTTTTCATGAGCATATCCTCATATATAAAAAATGTTTTCTTACCATCATAGACGTTATCAATGACAATATTCGTTTAAAAATATTATCACTTAAAATATTTGGTCAAATTAACAGCAACGAGTTTCTTTTGTCAACAGATTATATCATTACAACTTCATAAAAAAAGCCGGTCTATTTAATAAACCAGCTTT
>DAOWMZ010000331.1 GCA_030642845.1 Candidatus Zixiibacteriota bacterium | reverse complement strand
GTTTCATCTTGCAACTGTTTTGTAACACCATCCATGAAAGCCTGAAGAGCATCAGTTGCCTGTTTTTTTGAAATACTTGAGTGTTCTGCCATATAGGCAATCATTTCATCTTTAGTCATAATAAAACCTCCAATAGAGTTAAAGTTAAATTATCTTAATTTCTCAAGGAATTTCTTAGAAATGTTGAAAAGAGTCAACAAAAATAAGGTGAAAAATGCTGAAAATATGCCTTTTTTTATGTTTTTATAAACCGGCAGGATTAATGCTCGACACCTGGAAAGTATCATGATTGCTGTCGATCTTGATATCAGGAATATCTGTCACATTCAATTTAAACCCAAAACCCCGGTTTGATCCGGAGGGAACCCAATATAAACTTCCTGTCCAACAATGAATTATTCGGACAATACTCACTCTTTTATGAATAATTTTCTTCTCTACTACATTGTAAGTCTGGGCGTATGTAACTGATGTAGCAGGAGTTAAGTTAAATCCCAAGTTTAGACCAAGCTGGCTGCTTTTATTATAATTAGCAGTATGGAAGCCATCTTCTTTAAAATTAAATGTTACCCCCAGACTCCATCCTTTTCTGCCTGCTACTACTGGTTTTTTATCAGTACTTCCAACATTATGAGCTGAATCGGCTCCTAATGGTATCCCTGTTTCTAACTCATCAAACAGAAATTTATTCCCTCTTAACGTAAAACTTATATTCATATTCCAACTTCTCAAAAAAGGCGAGAAAAACTTTTTTTCTTCATCGGAATCAGGATCAGGATCGTAGATAGTATGATTTATACTACCGCTAAAATTAATGCCTGGAAGAGAACTGGTGCTGAATGAAGTTCTTATATCAGAGAGAGGTTTTTCAAAATTTTCAAAGTTATAACTGAAGCTTGTAGTTAATGAGAGTAACGTAAGTGTTTTCTCTTTATCTTCATTCACAGTTTTTGCTTTAAATACATTTTGCAAAGAAATGGCAACAACAGATTTCTTACTACTTGAAACACCTCCGGCAAATGCTCTTATATCCGGATGTTTATCGATTTCAGGAGACCAGGTATAGGCTATTGAAGGAATAAACTCATGCCTTATACTCTTTAAACTACCAATGTTGGGATTAACAGTTCCATAAAGGCTGGTGTTCATCGAAACACTGCCATTATATGTGTACATTTTGTAAATCTCTGAAGCATCTAATCCTAAATCCCGTGATTGATCTGTCTCAAATATTTTCACCCATGTTTCACTATAGTTTAATTTTGGAATTATATTAATATATTTTAATAACTTAATACCTGGTAAAGACAGACTTGGGCTGTGGTTTATTCTTACGTACTCTTTCCTGCTTCGCCATTTATCTTCGCCCTCAATTTCAGTAAATGTAAAAGTTGTATCTCCCAGAGTATCAACTTCAAAAGTAGTATCAATATAGGCAATATATGTTGAGTCTTTTGTAGTGCGGTTTGAGAAGTTATATATTGATGGTCGATATGTAAATTTAAAATCATGATACCACTTATGAACATTATTACCTTCTTCATCTTTCGATCCGCTTCCGAACAGCCAAATTGTAGGTAATGAAACGGTCATGTTGGGAATAACATCAGTTCGTGTCTCATTATCCAGATTTTCCGTATGGCTGAATGAACCTGTAAGGGAGATACCATTACCGAATTTTTTCGTAAAGTTTACTTTTGAAACCAAATCTCTATTTAAACGTTCTTCCAAATTATTCGAATAATCTATGTCATATGTTGATGATGAAATATAACTGCCGTAAGCATCAATTTTAAAAGATGGTGAAAATTCATGTTTATAACTGCCGTTAAGTTTATATGATGTTTTAAGAGTTTCTCGTGCCATAGAAGAATTATATTGCGATTGTCGTCGATATTCGGCATTTATATAACCGCTTAGAACATATCTTTTATTAAAGTTTATTCTATTCTTGAATGTTATTGTACGGTTTTTCTCATGGTAATCAATCGCTGAACGCCAATCCCAATATTCTGATGCTGCCCAATAGTAACCGACATCACTAACATATCTGTCCCCTCGTTCAAAATTACCAAACTTGAATGGAAGAAATCCGGAGTGGCGTCCTTTTTTAAGAGGAAAGACATAATAAGGAATTATCAATATTGGCAAACGGCCTATATAAAATATAGCCGGACGAACAATCATCTTGTTGTTTTCCATCAACTTCATAGAAGTTGATTTAAAATGGAAATGGGGCTCTTCGGCATCACAAGTGGTATAATAGCCGTCTTTGACATAAAAAATATCTTTTTGTTCCCGAAACAGTTTTTTGCCGTAATAAATACCATCTTCGTAATTAGATTTGGACTGGACGATTCTACCTTTTTCGGTATCAGTCGAATATTCCAGAAAGTCACCATAAAGCTCATCATTACCATCGTTAAGAATAACAGGTATTGTGGCCGGTTGTAAATCAGCCGCTAAAGTCGAAAGAGTATCACCGGTATATGCGGTATCGACAATTATCTCTTCAGCCGAAAATGCCTTTATCAGTCTGTCAGTTGTAATAAATTGGACTTCATGCGCACTAAGCGACATCTCCCCCGATTTGATATTACAGGACTGATGGAGATATATTATTGAATCAATCAGGCTGTATTCCACATAATTGCCACTGTAATCTACGCTGTCAAGAGAAACCAGATCCAGAGTATCCGATGGTGAAGGCATTTTTTTTAAAACCAATGAATCAGTCGAATCTGCCTCAAATTCTATTAAAGATATAGTTTCTAAGGTAGTAGTATCTTCGAGATCTGGTTGAAATGGATTTATTATCTCTTCTATTTCGGTATAAGTAGTGTCACGTTCTTTTAATAAGTCTTTGGCAACTTCGACCAGGCTGTCGGTTACTTCCTTGTCTTTATCAATAATTTGAGTTGTATCACGGAGTCTTCCGCTTAAATAAGTACCGACAACTCCCCCGACAACATTGACTGATTGAAGCTGGTTTTGATCAAAAAAGAACTTTATTGTATCACCGGAAACAGAGTTTTCATAATAATCACGACCTCC
>DAOWMZ010000199.1 GCA_030642845.1 Candidatus Zixiibacteriota bacterium | reverse complement strand
TTTCAAGAACTTCGTTGTATTTAAACAAGTTTATCAGCATCTGGGTTGTTTACGGGGGGATGACCTTAGTATGCGGATTGATCAGCTATTTAACTCTATACTTGTTCCACGGATTCAGCAGTACAGCAGTCTTCTATTTGTTCATTTTTAGTTTGATCGAGTTTATCGTATGGCTGTCAATTACCCTGTTTGCCGGGATTGTTTTCGGTTCAACCGCTCTAAGTATGATGACCGCATTCCTGGTTTACATTCTGCAATCATTATTAAAATATCATGATACTTTTAATGAAATTGTAAATTCAAAAATCACGGAAAATATTGTTACTGGTCTTTATTATGTTTTCCCAAAAATGGATGAGATGTCTAATATAGCTAATGCGATGGCTGCGGGCAATAATGTCGATAGCTGGATGCCGTTGTGGTCAACTATACTGTTTTCAATCGTATTGATCTGTGCTACAGCATTTATATTCAACCGCAAAGATTATTAGATTACTTTATTGATTTATTATTGTAATACTTTATTATAAAGCCATGAATAATCAAAATAAATTAGAAGATATGTTGGAACCATTATTAATAGCTCGTCGTCTTGAAATGAAAGGACAGCAGTATTTTCTGGATTCAGCCAAAAATGCAAAAAATAAATTGGTAAGACAAACCTTTGAATTCTTAGCAAATGAAGAGAGCAAGCATTTAGTGAAAATTAATGAGATTTATCATTCGTTGGAAATCTCAGATGGAGAAAATGTTCCTGACATTGAAGACTCAGAAGCAGATAACAAACTGTCATCGTTTAATGATAAATTAGCTGAACTAACAGTGAGTGTTCCTCCGGATGCATCAGATATAGAGGTTTATGAAATTGCCCTTAAATTTGAAAATGGGGCAGAAGAATTTTATGATAAAATGTATCTGCAATCTGAAAATCCGAAAATCAAGAAATTCTATAAATGGCTGATCGATGAAGAGAAAATGCATGCCAGTCTGTTAAAATCATGTCTCGCCTTTGTAAAGGATCCTACCGCATGGTTTAAGATGCGAAACGATTAAGATTTGCCTTAAACTAATAATCACATGATTCCAGTATCTGCTTTACTCTTTTGATAAAAATAGCTAATATTCCCGCAGATAAAAAATACAGATTTACTTTTCAAGGAGGATAATTTATGACCCCGTTCACATACCTTAAAAAAACTGAAAAACAACGGATGAAAGATCTTTTTACCCTTCTGGAAATTCCATCCGTATCAGCTAAATCAGAGCATAAAAAAGATATTGCGGATTGTGCCAAATGGCTTAACAATCATCTTAAATCCATTGGGTTTAAATCCAGAGTTTATAAAACACCCGGACACCCTATTGTCTATGCAGAATACATGGTAGACAAAAAACTTCCGACAGTTTTATATTATGGCCATTACGATGTACAACCACCGGAACCATTGGAGCTTTGGAATTCACCTCCCTTTAAACCGGTAATACGAGCCGGATATATTTATGCTCGCGGAGCTTGTGATGATAAAGGACAGACCTTTGCCCAGATTAAAGGTCTTGAAGCTGTCATTAAAACTACAGGTACTCTCCCTGTAAATATTAAGTTTCTAATTGAAGGTGAAGAAGAGACACACTCCGTTAATCTGCCAAAATTCATCAGACAAAACAAAAAGATGCTCAAAGGTGACATCGTTGTTGTTTCCGATACAGCTCAATTTAATAAAAACCTACCGGCAGTAACATATGGACTGCGTGGAATTGCATCGGTTGAGATTTTTGTTTACGGTCCCAATAGGGATGTCCACTCCGGATCATTTGGCGGCGCTATTGCCAATCCTGTGAACGTTCTTTGCAGCATGGTCGGCCAGCTTCATGATAAAAATGGCAAAGTTACCATTCCGGGATTCTACAAAGATGTCAAGAATCTTACAAAATGGGAAAGAGCACAGTTTAAAAAACTACCCTATAAAGCTTCAGATTATAAAAAAGCATTAGGTCTCAATGATCTTCAAGGTGAAAAAGGTTACAGTACCTACGAGCGCGCCTGGACAAGACCGACTTGTGATGTTAATGGCATCAAAGGCGGGTATCAGGGTGAAGGAGCTAAAACTATTATTCCTTCGATGGCTTCCTGTAAGATAACTATGCGTCTCGTACCAAATCAGGATCCAAAGGATATATGCAACAGGTTTGAAAAGTTTTTCCTCAAAATTGCGCCAAAATCGGTTAGGGTTAAAGTTGATAAGCATGGTGGAGCCAAAGGCGTGGTTGTCCCGACCGATGGCCCCTGGTTGGAAGCTTCCGGACGGGCTATAAAAGCCGGTTTTGGAAAAGCACCGGTCTTTATGCGTGAAGGTGGATCTATCCCGATAGTTGGTGATTTTAAAGAGATTCTTGGCCTTGATACACTTCTGATTGGTTTTGGTCAGCAAGATGACAATATCCATTCTCCCAATGAACGGTTCCGCATTATAGACTTTGAAAGAGGTTGTAAAACATCAGCAGTACTGCCGGTTGAATTAGCAAAGGTGAAAAAATAAAATGGATCTGGGAATCAAAGGAAAAAGAGCACTTGTTACTGGTGCTTCTTCCGGTTTAGGTAAAGCAGCGGCATTGGCGCTTGCTTCTGAAGGTGTAATTGTAACAATTAACAGTCGCACTAAGGAAAACCTTGAGAAAACGGCTGAGTATATTGTAAAAGAAACCGGTAACAAACCGAATATTGCAGTCGGTGATATTTCATCTTCTGATAATATTAAAGAGATAATTAAAACTGCCGGTGAAATTGATATTCTTGTTTCAAATACAGGAGGTCCTCCTCCGGGTGATTTCTCGGACTTTGCCGAACAGGATTGGGCAAGTGCCTGTGATTTGATTCTCAATTCGGCTTTAAACCTCACCAGAGCAGTCCTTGAGCCAATGAAAGCCAAAGGATGGGGAAGACTGATCTATATGACTTCGATAGCTGTATTACAACCTATTGATGATCTGATACTATCAAATACATACCGGGCAGGTCTGACCGGATTCTGTAAAACAATATCTAACAAGTATGCGAAATTTGGAATAACTGCTAATACAGTTTGTCCCGGATATACCGGAACCGAACGGCTCTGGCATTTGGCCGAAAGCAGAGCTGAACAATCAGGGGTAACCAAAGAAGAAGTAATGAAAGGATTTGGTTCGGTTTGTCCGGTTGGCAGAGTAGGCAAACCAGAGGAGCTTGCTTCTCTTATAACATATTTAGCCAGTATTCAGGCGGCATATATTACAGGGGCATCAATACCAGTAGATGGGGGATTGTATAAGTCGTTAATATAACGCACGTAGTGCGTATTATTTAAAGCATCAGGTTATATATGTGATTGTATAATAGATTTGGCTTAATGTGAAATCAACTCGATCCGGCAGTATGATTTTTTGACCGCGTAGTGAGGAATCCCTTCCTGACAAGTATAGATTATGTTAAGGATTGCTGAGTAGTGAGGAAAAGATTGCTAATTACGCGAGAACTAATTGCACACATAATGCGTTACATGTGAAGTAATATGTTATATGTAAAATTATGTAATAGATTTGGCTTAATGTGAAATCAACTCGATCCGTCAGTACGATTTTAATAGCCCTCCTTATTCAACAGATTTTAGGAGGGCTTACTTTTCCAATTGCAAAATTGGGTCTTGATGTTATTGATCCGTTCACTTTTGCATTTTATCGGTTTGTTATATCATCATTAATATTGCTTTTAATAGTTCATCTGAAAAAAAAATCTATCCCCATTGATAAGAAAGATTACATTAAAATCGCTGGTTTGGGGTTGCTCATTATTCCTTTTAATCAGTTAGCCTTCTTATATGGTCAAAAGCTAACTTCTGCCGGTCACGGGGCTTTATTGTTCGCTACAGTGCCACTGTGGATATTTATTGGGGCTTTGATCCATTTGAAGGAGAAATTTGTGATCAAACGCGCCATTGGTATATTATTGGGATTTGTCGGGGTTATTATCATTTTATTGTCAGGGCGGATCGAAGTTGGAAAAGAATATCTGTTAGGAGACATAATTATTCTAATCGCAGTTATCGCCTGGGCTTATTATTCAATATTGGGTAAACCGTTGGTTGAAAAATACGGAGCTTTTCGCATTACGGCTTATGCTCTTTCTTTTGGATCTGCCGTATATTTTCCATTCGGATTATATTTTGCAATAAATTATGATTACTCTCAATCAAACTTTGAAGCCTGGTTATCGGTTTTATATGTTGCAATAGGGGTTTCAGTTTTAGCTTATGTGCTCTGGTACTGGGTTTTAAAACAGAGGGATGCTACAAAAATAGCGGTCTATCACAATTTACAACCATTTGTTGCAATTTTGGTTGCTTACATGATGTTAGGGGAAACCCCCGAATTGTCACTCATTATCGGAGGTATAATCGTAATCTCAGGTGTGCTGATCACAGAAACAAAGTTTAATAAAAAAAGGGTCTTAAGCCCTGATTCTAATGTTATTGACGTGTGATTCAATATCCTCTACGGGCGACACAAGGCCGCCCTCTACGCATGATTGCACTGTTTACGCGTAGCGACGGGGCTTGTCAACGACATGATATGTCTCCGTCGTGATTTTCTACTCCATAGGACTTTTTCAACAAGCCTTCTTAACGACCTTCCCAGCTCATAAAGTTTTTATAATTCTGTGAGGCAGCAAAAGCTTCCGGGTCATTCAGAAAGTTGATCATATTGTC
>DAOWMZ010000166.1 GCA_030642845.1 Candidatus Zixiibacteriota bacterium | reverse complement strand
CCTGCCCAAAGCTCTTCTTGTTTTATTGCCGCCCACTTATTAATTGCTCTAATTGACAAGACCCTTTCAATACCGTAAACTCTCCTCATGACAAGCATTGCCTGTTTACTGTGATCGGCAGACGCCCTCGTCTACCGAAGATATAGCTGTTTTAAATATAAACAAGGGGCACACGAGGGCGTGTGCCGCCCACTGATTTGGTATTTAAAATTTGACTGATTACGATAAAACATTTCTTGGGATAGATTACGGTGAACGGCGGATAGGCCTCGCAAAAAGCGATCCGACCGGGTTGATTGCATCAGCATTAAAGACCTTAGAGGTCACTTCTATGGAAAATGCTATTGCGCAGATAAAAAAAGAAATAGATGAATACGAACCAAACGGAATTGTTGTCGGCTATCCATTGTTACCCTCCGGTGACAGAAGCAAAAAATGTGACATCATAGATGCATTTATTGAACAGCTTAAAGCTGAATATAGTGGGCCGATCCATAAGGAAGATGAGATTTATTCTTCAGGTGAAGCGGAAAAGATTATCCATGCTCACGGTAAAAGAATAGGTAAGGATAAAAAAAGAATTGACCGTCTGGCGGCAGTAATAATTTTACAGCGTTTTCTCGATGAGACGCTAAATAAATAATATGATCAAAAAGATTTTATATATACTCATTGCTGTTATAGTACTCATGGCAATTTATGGTTACCAATCATATTATAGCACAGTTGATTTAGGCGGTGACGTTGCCACTATAATTATAAATCCGGGTGATGGGTTTTCTAAAGTTGCTGATTCATTAACGGCCAAAGGAATAGTCGGTTCAAAGTTCATTCTGAAATTACTTGCTAAGATTAGAAAAATCGACAAAAAGCTAACACCCGGAAGATATGATTTCACTGGAGAGAATTCCTGCAGATCAGTTTTGGATCGTCTCGAACAAGCGGATTTCCTTCGAATAAAAGTTACTATTCCCGAAGGCTCCACCATATGGACTGTAGCCTCACTTTTAAAATCCAGGCTATTATTGGATTCTACTGAATTTGTAAATATGAACACAGATTCAGATTTATTAGAAGAACTTGATTTACCTTATTTAGAGGGTTATCTGTTTCCTGAAACTTATCATTTCCAATGGGGACTATCAGAGATAGATGCAGTTAAAATGATGGTGAACCAGTTCCATCAGCAAACAGATTCTGTATGGCCGGAATCCTATTTTAATAATTTAACAAAATCTGAAATGATTATAATAGCATCAATTATTGAAGCAGAAACCAGAGTCGATTCGGAGAGGGTAATTGTTTCTTCGGTTTATCATAACAGGATAAAATCAAATATGAAACTTGATGCTGATCCAACCGTTATCTATGGTCTTGGTGGGTTGGAAAGACCGTTGTGTAAAAAGGATCTGAAAAAAGATACTCCGTTTAATACTTATCTTCATAAAAAATTACCACCAACTCCTATAAACTCACCCGGATTAGCGGCAATTAAAGCTGCCTTTTATCCGGCTGAAACTAATTATATTTTCTTTGTAGCTGATAACAATGGCGGGCATTATTTTTCAAAGACAAATGCCGAACATAATCGGGCAAAGAAACGAATCCGCTCAGAATCTAAGTTACGTAAGTAAATTTTGCGCTGTCAGGATTCCTATCCTGACAGATATATGGCTGGGTGGCCCATAGCTTGCTGTGGGAGAAATGATTAACATAGATGAAATTGAATTATGAACATGGAAAATACCCACAGCAAGACTGTGGGGCACCATGGCCGTGCCCTTACATAAAATTTTAGGGGCAGATGAGGGGACATCTGCCGCCCACAAAATTAGGTGCACAACGAGGGCGTGTGCCGCCCACACAGATCGTAATATTATAACTGAGTTATCAAACGCTGTATTTCCGAGGCAAACTTATCGGCTCTGTTTTTAAACTTACCTTCTTCAAAAACAGCAAAGGCTATCGGTTCCTGGGAACTGTAAGCGAGAAGCCCAACAACTTTCCCTTCTGATTTTAGTGGAAGCACCATAAAGGAGCGGGATTGATCATCGAGCAGTAGCTTACGCTCGAAAAAATTTCCGCTAAACGAACTGCAAAAATCTTCAGTATAAATAGATCCATCCTCAGCAACTTTTTCAAATAGTGATGATTTGGCCGGAAGAGTAACCATAAGGCCATCGCGCAAAACGCCGTTATTCCAGGTGGAAATAGCAGCCAATTCTTGAGTGTCCTGCATACGTATTACCAGAACACCTTTATCTATTTCCAATTCGTTATTGAGTTCATTGGTGAGATTGGAAAATGCCTCGGTAATATTAACAGCACTTACATCGGGAGTGTTAGTTCCGATTATTGATTCAATTGAATATTCCAGATTATTATTAGCATTATTTTCATTTTTCTTGTTGAATAAACCCATCACATCCTCATTTCGCTACTTTATTGGGTTTCAGGTTGTATTTTTTTACTTTGCGCCAGAGAGTTGTTCTACCAATCCCCAGTTCCTGAGCTGTTTGAGTATAGTTCCAGTTATTTTCAACCAGTGCGTTTTGGATAAGTGATTTCTGGCTTTCGTCGAGACGAGCTACCGGTTTTGAATCGGTAATTCTGTTGTAGATGCGGTTCATGTTCTGATTGGATCCTATAAAGACGATATTATCTGCTTCAAGGAAGTTATTATTGCATAATGCCACAGCTCTGCTGAGAGTATTTTCCAATTCACGAACATTACCGGGCCAATTATGCTGAAGTAAAAGATCGATTGCTGTTCTTGAAATTGACAGAGAATTGCGGTTATTGTCAGCAGAAATTTTCCTCAGGAAATATTCTATCAGAATTTCAATATCTTCGGCCCGTTGAGCAAGCCCCGGAATATTGAGGACAATTGTTCCGATTCGATCCAGTAGATCACGGTGGAATTCTTTAGATGAAATTTGTTCCTCAAGATTTTTACTGGTGGTGCTGATAAATCTGATATCCAGTTTTTTTGTATCACCCTCGGCATCAATAGAAAAATTCTTAAAAAATGTTATCAGTTTTTCCTGCGATGTAAGAGAAAGGGAGTCAATATTTTTTAGCAGTAATGTTCCTTTATGAGCTTGTTCGAGCAAGCAAGCATCTTTTATTATTGGTTCTGATGTCATCTCAGTTCCGAAAAGTTGCCTATCAAGCAGATCACTCGGTATTGCAGAGCAGTCCACAATCACCAGTCTTTTATCATTATGATGTGAATGATGATGTATCACCCGGGCAATCAATTCTTTGCCGGTTCCTGAATAGCCGGTAATTAAAATTGGAATATCAGTCGGAGCGATCCCTTTGATTGTTTCTTTAAGAGTAATAATCTTTTTGGAGATGCCAATGATGTTATCAAAACTATATTGCATCGCTACCTGTTGGCGCAGAAAACTCCGCTCATATTTATAGGTTCGGTGTTCAAATGCTTTTTGGATTCGGGAATTGAGTTTATCCTGAGAGACAGGAATTGTCAGGCAGTCGAACAACCCTTCTTCACAATCAATGTTTGTTTTATTAATATCATTTGTAATAGTGATAATTTCTGTAAAGGGTGATTGATTGCGTATCTGTCTGGCAATATCTGTTGGTGCAGGAAGATTATCATCTAAGAAAACCACTGCCACATGAATTTCTTTCATAGCCAGCAATTCGGCTGCCTGTTCCATTGATGAAGAACGCAGCAGATTGTATGATTTACTTTTACTTATTATCGAAAGGGCACTCTGTTCTGTCTGCTTGGCATCCAGAAGGAGCACATTAATATTATCATAGCTGTTAATCATTTTTTATTTTTTCCATGCAGTTGACGGCAATACTTGTATCAAAACTGTTTTGATTGGTATTGAGATTATGGTTTATGTTTACATCCAATTTGTCAGCCAGTATCTCTATGTCTTTGATATCAATGGCTTCAAGCAGATTAGGATTGATTTGTGTTTTAGTTTTGGTAGAGATTGAAATAGTGATTAGGTTCTCGGTTTTCTTTTTATAAATTCGTACTGTTGAGCGTCCGTTGTTATTTATAGCTTTGGTATGACTTCCCAGAATTGAGTAAATCAGGTTCATATATGATTTATCCGGAGCGGTTACAAGCGGGAGGTTCGATTCGGTTTGAAGTTCGATAAACCCTTTGAAATTTTTTCTGACGGTAAAACGATCAATAGCGTTTTCTGCTTCATATTGCAGATTAGTCTCTTTTTGTTCAAGATCAGAAAAAGCTGAAACGAGATTTTTTAGTTTTATCCTGCGGTCAACATCCTCGATTTCATCAAGGATCACTCCTAACAGTTTTCTTGTTTCAGGTGTTTTACTCTCTGTTTCCAGAATACTGGCTGCGGTTACAATTGTAGAAATCGGTCCGCGCAAATCCGCATTGGTATCTTCAAATATTTTTCTGACAGATGTAACCCGTGGTTTTTTTAAAGGGACCAATTTAACTATTGAAAAGCTCATATCCGCTGATGAGATATTCTCGATATTCATTTTATGATTTGAAATCATTGATTTCATTTTAGATGAAGTTTTGCTGTACTCTGTCCCGATCAGATCCCTGACATTCGACGATAGCAGAGAACCAGCGGCATTGTTGGCATGGACAATATATCCGGAGGCTCTGTTGATTATAATGACCGGATTTCCCACATCCAGTTTTTTTTCAAGCATATGAAATGTGTGAGAGGCTGGTTTTACAGAATTACGAAATAGCTCGACCAATTGATGAAAATGATTATCCTTTTTTTCTTTATCAGAAATCAGATCAGATCCAAACTGCCCCAATATCAAAGTATCGCCATTGATAGAATCGATACAAGCGGTTCTTATGCGGAAGATTTGATTTCCATCGGAACTCTTTGAGGTGAATTTCTGTGAAAACACAGCTTCATCTTTTCCATTACAACAGGATTGGATTGTTTCGGCTGGGAAAAGTTCGAGCTCTTCGGGATGAAAATACTTATCCCCCTTAATAAGAAAGATCAGATCTTTTTTAGAAGCGAGATTGTCCAGGAAATCTTTTTCATTGTTGGTCAGCCAGTTGTGCAGCCTGATATTTAGCAAAAGAGAAGAAGCTGCTGCGACAATCCCTGTGCCGGAGATTATATTTTCTTTTTTCAGATTAAAAGGAATTATTTCTGATTCACAGTCAAATCCCAACTGAGGATTGATTGCGATTTTTGGAGTTACCACTCGTTTTGATATAAAGATCTCTTCCATGATATCTTTGTTTCGGATCGAACCCTCTTTCAACTGTTTCGTTTTCATATTTTTACACCTTGTTTCAATTTGAGACACCTACTATAGCTATCGGTCGGCAGGGTTTGTACTTTAGGGCTGATAATTGATTTTTATTTATATGATAATGACACTTGATTAATAAAAGGGGCTATGCCACCTTTTAATGTTG
>DAOWMZ010000235.1 GCA_030642845.1 Candidatus Zixiibacteriota bacterium | reverse complement strand
CTGGCCCGAAGATATGCTCCCTGTTATTTTATCGCCGGTTCAGGAATTAGTTACCAAAGAGGAGATAATAAACCGAATTGATCAGGCGCGTATTTTGAGCCGGCCCTATAAAATTTCACAACTCAATCTCTTCTCATCGTTCTTTAAGAAGAGGGAAGTGACTTCGGCGATTGTTGCCCCATCGGAAAAAGTGTTTATTACACCCTCAGGAGCAACATTACTTTCTGTTTCCAGAATTGGGGATGGCCAGATTATTTACTGCGGATTACCGATACTTGATCTTATTGCCAAACTTGAGATAGATGCTATTCATCTCTTTGCGAACTTATTGAACTATTAATTACATCCCTTGTTTAATTATCAATGAAAATAATAATGATATATAAAAATATTTTATGAAAACCGATAGTACTGACAATCTAAAGTCAGAAAATAGATTTACTACGATTACAAAATACCTGAAAAAATATAAATGGTATCTTGTCAGTGGCGGTATTGCAGTTCTGCTTGCAAACGTCATGATGTTGATTATTCCGGCTTTAACGGGTAAAATAATCGATGGTCTTCAGGCGAACGCCCCGCTTTCTGATATTCGTGATCTGGTTATTATTTCAATATTGTTAGCTGTCTTTTCCGGTGTATTTCGTTTCGGAACGAGAAGAACAATTATCTGGATGTCACGTTATTTGGAATATGACTTACGGGAAGAAATCTTCAGCCACCTGTTAAAATTATCTCCGTCGTTTTATCATCAAAATAGAACCGGTGATTTAATGGCAAGAATGACTAATGATCTGGAAGCAGTGCGCCAAATGTCCGGCCCGGCAATTATGTATTCTATCAATGCTGTTGTAAATCTTATCATTGGGTTTTCATTTATGTTCTATTTTTCACCTAAGCTTACAATTATCGCTATGGCTCCATTGATCATCATGCCGCTGGCAGTTAATAAAATTGGAAATATTTTTCATAAAAGACAAGCAGCCATTCAAGAACATTTTGCTCTGTTAACGTCAACTGCCCAGGAGAATATTGCCGGTATCAGGGTAGTTAAAGCTTTTCAGCAGGAAGAACCGGAAGTTAATCATTTCAGAAGTATCTCTCAAAAGTATATTAAATTGAATATGAATCTGGCAAAAATCCAGGGCCTGTTTATTCCACTTATGAGGCTTGTTGCAGCAGTTTCTTATCTCACTGTTTTCTACTTCGGAGGAATGGCAGTAATTAATGGGAGTATGAGCCTTGGTACGGTCATTGCCTTTTTTGGTTATCTTGCCATTATGCACTGGCCGGTCATAGCTGTGGGATGGGTTGTCTCATTGTACCAGCGAGGAAAAGCCTCTCTTGACAGAATCAACAAGATATTAAGAACTTCCCCTGAGATAAAAAATAATAAAGATGAATTGAAGAAAGAGCGCATCAAAGGAAAAATTGAATTCCGCAAGCTAAGCTTCTCTTATAACAATCAAAAAATATTGGATAGTCTGAATCTGACAATCAATCCCGGACAATCACTTGGATTAATAGGAGTAACCGGCTCAGGTAAAACGACTATGGTAAATTTAATTTCACGTTTGAATACTGTGCCGGAAGGTCAGTTGTTTATTGATGATTTGGATATTAATCAATGGGATCTTAAAACTCTGCGAAGTCAAATTGGATTTGCCACTCAGGAACCATTTTTGTTTTCGGACACCATTGAAGGAAATATAAAATTCGGTCGTTTTGAGGCTGAAGAAAAAGATGTCTATGATGCCAGTAATATATCTGATCTTACCAAAGATATTGATATGTTCCCGGATAAATTTAAAACAGTCGTTGGTGAAAGAGGGATAACCCTTTCCGGCGGACAAAAACAACGAACTGCAATCGCACGAGCAATAATAATTGATCCTTCAATCCTGATTCTTGATGATGCTACCTCATCGGTGGATACCGAAACCGAACATGAAATACAGCAGCGAATTAAAACTGTCCTCGACGGACGCACATCAATAATAATTTCCCACAGAGTATCATCGGTTAAGGATGCTGATATTATTGCTTACCTTGAAAAAGGGAAAATTGTCGAACAGGGAAAACATGAAGAGTTGATGAAACTAAACGGTCGCTATGCTGAATTATATCATTCGCAGCTTCTTGAAATAGAACTGGAGAATCTATGACCTCGGCTAATGGATTTCATGAAGAAGAAGCTCTGGGGAGAGCCTATGACTCCCGTTTAATGAAGCGCCTTTTGAAATATATGCGTCCATATACTTCATTGGTAGTTTTCGCGATAATCTTAATATTTCTTGGAGCTGCGGCACAGATTTCTCTTGCATTTATCACTAAGCATGGCATTGATCAATATATAGAAAAGGGGATTTCAGAGGGATTCCAAAGTGTTGCCTTTTCGTATCTTGGAGTTATCATTCTTATTCTTGCTTTCACTTATGCTCAAATAATGGTTACTGTCTGGTTAGGGCAAAAAGTACAACATGATCTGAGAATGCAAATATTCCGACACCTGCAAAATCTACATACCGGCTTCTTTGATAAAAATCCGGTTGGAAGATTAGTAACCAGAGTTACTAATGATGTTAATACTCTCAATGAGCTTTTCTCATCCGGTGTCGTGGCTATGATAGGGGATGTCTTTATGATCCTCCTGATCGTTGGAGCTATGATTTATATCAACTGGCACTTAGCCTTGATAACTTTTATTGTTTTACCGCTTTTATTTATTGTGACATTTATTTTCAGAGCAAAAGCACGCGATGCCTACCGTGTCGTCAGACTAAAAGTCGCCCGTCTGAATTCATTTATTCAGGAGCATATTACCGGTATGACTTTGGTGCAGATATTCACTCAGGAGAAAAGAACCTCCAAAAAATTTAAAGATATTAATACTGACCTTAGACAGGGGCATCATCGTTCAGTTATCTACTATGCCATATTTTTCCCGGCAGTTGAAATTATCGGAGCTGTCTCAGTCGGACTTCTTTTGTATTTTGGAGGGGTCAGAATTCTTGACCAAAGCCTCACTTTTGGAGAATTGACTGCCTTTATATTCCTGGTGGAACGGTTTTATATGCCAATCAGAGACCTTTCTGAAAAGTATAATATCCTGCAGTCATCGATGGCATCATCCGAGAGAATATTCAATCTTCTTGATACTGAACCGGCAATTAATTCTCTGGAAAAGCCTGAAATAATTTCAGATTACAAAGGGAAAATTGAAATTGAAAATGTCTGGTTTGCCTATAAAGATGATGACTGGGTCATAAAAGATCTTTCCTTCTCTGTCAATCCGGGGGAGAGGGTGGCAATTGTAGGGGCAACCGGTGCCGGGAAAACATCGTTGATCTCATTATTATATCGTTTTTACGATAACCAAAAAGGGACCATTAAAATTGATGGTGTTCCTATTAATGAAATGTCACTAAGCGATCATCGTTCTCATTTGGGATTGGTTCTTCAGGATGTATTCCTATTCTCAGGTGACTTTGCCGGGAATGTACGATTACGGAATGAGAATATTACTGAAGAAAATGTAAAAGAAGCCCTCACCCGTGTTGGTTTTGATCGCTTCCTTAAAGATCTACCCGAGGGAATTCATACCGAAGTTAAAGAGAGAGGCGCCACACTTTCCACAGGTCAAAAACAATTATTATCATTTGCCCGAGCATTGGCTTTTGATCCTGACATTCTAATCCTTGATGAGGCTACCAGTTCGGTTGATACCGAAACCGAAAACCTTATCCAAAAAGCACTGGAACAACTTATGGCCGGAAGGACTTCGATCATAATTGCTCATCGCCTGTCAACAATCGAAAAAGCGGATAAAATTGTTGTTATGCATCATGGAGAGATTCGCGAAATTGGAACACATAAAGAATTGTTGAAGCAAAAAGGAATTTATTATAAATTATATGAAATGCAGTATAAACATTATCAACTAAGAGATGCTGTAAAGATAGGAAAAAAATAAGTTATATGAGTCTTAGTAAAAGACAGATAAAAGAACTATCCGATTTCGCTTGTGAACTGGCTTTGGGAGCAGGTGATATTCTTAAAAAAGGGTTTAACAAAAAACATCAGGTTAACTTCAAGGGACGGATTGATCTCGTAACTGAAACTGATCTCAAGTCTGAAAGACACATAGTGTCTTCTATTAGTAAAAAATTTCCAGACCATACAATCTTAGCTGAAGAGGGAAGTGGGAGTGGAGAGTCAGCCGAATTCAGATGGATAATTGATCCGCTTGATGGGACAGTCAATTATGCTCATGGGTTCCCAATTTACTGCGTCTCGATTGCTCTGGAATACGAAGGGAAAATGT
>DAOWMZ010000303.1 GCA_030642845.1 Candidatus Zixiibacteriota bacterium | reverse complement strand
ATACATTGACTCTGATAAAAAATGAGTAACGTCAATTTCAATAGAGTCACTAAAAATTGTATCAAGAAGATTTAATGATTTAAACAAAACAGCATCTGTAGGTTCTTCGTAGGATATGTCCAAATCATATGTAAATATAATTTGACTATCACTAAATATAAAGCAGGGTTTGCCGCGGGTATTGCCAGACAATTGAAAACCTTGAGGTTCAGACCAACTCTTTCCATAGTCATTTGAGATCGTGAAATAATCAGTCTTAATTGAGGGACAATAGCATGTATATACGACAAGTATGATTGAATCTTTTGCAATTAAATAGGCATACTTGCTTTTTATTGGGTGTGAAATTAGTCTCTTTTCACTTATCCATAGTTTCTTCTCATAACTATTTGTATCCAATTCTACAAAAGGTACCGAAGGAGTTTTTGATTGGGATAGAAAGTAGTTGTACATTCTTTTAGGACCATTTGGATCATCAGTTATAGTGTCAGTAACTATATCATTGTTGATTTTATTAACCGCTTGAGATTGTACCGTTGTATTAATACAAATAAGAATGATTATTAGAAAAGTATAATAAATAGAAGTCTTTTTCATGTTGGTACCTCTTATTAGTATTATTAAATATAACATATTATCCAGATTTATCATATGTTTAATTCAATAGAATCCCCTTGCTATAACCCCCAAAACCTGCTACTATATCATCCATGAAACTTGGAATAATAGGAAAACCGCAAAGCGGTAAAACGACAATATTCAACGCCGCCTCCGGACAAGAGGAAGCTGTCGGAGATTTTTCACAGTCTTCACACCGGGCCATAATCAAAGTCCCCGATGAACGAGTGGACAAAATCGCCGAAATAGAACAGCCCAAAAAGATTGTCCATGCCGAGATCGAATTTTTGGATGCCCCAGGGTTTACCGGCAAAGGGAAAGAGGCAGGAGCCGGTGAAATCAGCAACGACCTGAAGCTGATGGATGCTTTCATTATGGTTATCGATGCTTTCTCCCCCGATGCTGATCCTGACAAGTATATACCCGCTTTAATAGACGAGATGATACTCTCAGATCTGACAATTATTGAAAGCAATATTGTAAAAAAATTAAAGAAGATGAAAGTCACCGGAAATTGGGAAGCCCAAAAAGAAGTTGATCTTCTTAAACAATGCCAGGAGTGGCTTGAAAATGAAAAACCGCTTATTGAAAAAGAGCTCTCTCCCGATGATGAAAAGATGCTTCGCGGTTATACTTTCCTTTCCCAGAAACCGCTTCTGATTGTTTTGAATATTTCCGAAGATAAAATTGACGAAACAGATAGTATCTATGAAAAATATGCTCATTTTGTATCCAAGAGTAAAAGGGATCTAGCAGTTATATGCGGCAAGATTGAAGCCGAATTGGTTTCACTCGATGAAGAAGAGTACAAAGAATTTATGGTCGATCTGGGGATTAAATCTCCCGCAGTTGAGCAGGTAATACAAAAAGCATATTCTTTGATTGGGCTGATTTCGTTTATAACAACCGGTAAACCGGCAACTCAGGCGTGGACAATCAAAAAAGGGACTCCCGCCCCCAAAGCGGCCGGAGCAATTCACTCGGATATTGAAAAAGGATTTATCAGGGCGGAAGTTACCTCATACGAAGATTATATTGAGTACAAAACACCTGCGGCATTAAAAGCAGCCGGGAAAAGCCGCCTTGAGGGGAAAGATTATATTGTGCAGGATGGGGATATTATCCTGTTCAGGTTTAATGTCTAAGGTTTCGCATTCTGCCAATAATTACACATTGTGCATGAAACATTGTGGGCGGCAGATGTCCTCATCTGCCCCAATAAAACAGGCAATGCCAGCCAGCAGACGAAGGCGTCTGCCAGGCACAAGTTTACTGCATTCTGCCGACAAATACGCAATGTGAACGAAACAAATCATTCTTATATCTGTTATTGATTAGTTGGATAAATATGCCGATATTTATGTATGGCATTTTTTGTATGATAATAACTTAATGAGGATATCGTGGTTAAAACAATAGATGAAAATAAAAAAGTAGTTAACGGTTCTACTACCCTTCCCATTCTCCCCTTGAAAGAGACACTAGTTTTTCCGTACCTCGTAGTACCGTTGATGATTCAGGATCCCGATCAAGCCCGTCTGGTTGACGACGCTCTTATGCGAGGATCACGAATAGGGCTGTTTTTGCAAAAGGATCCTGAAAAGAAAAATCCTGCTCCTGAAGATCTCTATGATATTGGCTGTTCCGGAAGTATTTTAAAAATGCTCCGCTTTCCGGACGGGACTGTAAGATTTTTAATACAGGGTTTGACCCGCATTAAGATAAAGAAATTTACCACTTCAGAAAAATTTATGATGGCTGAAGTAGAAGAAATTCCTGAAATCAGCAAGAAATCTGTTAAGATGGAAGCTCTTCAGCGCAATATTCTGGGAAAAGTAAAAAAGCTATCTGATATGGCACCATACCTGACCGAAGAATTCCATATTTCGGTAATCAATCAGGACACACCGTCTAAGTTAGCAGATTTTATTGCCTCGAATTTAAATATTTCTATGGCACAAAAACAGGCTATTCTGGGAGAAGCCAGTGTTTTTAATCGTATGACAAAAATATATACATCAATTAACAAAGAAATTGAAGTATTAGAGTTGTCACAAAAGATCCAGGCTCAGGCGGCCCATGAATTAGGTAAATCACAGCGTGACTATATACTCAGAGAACAACTCAAAGCAATTAAAAAAGAACTTGGCGACACGGATGACACATCCGATACCGAAGAATTCGAAAAACGTATAGCTGAAGCCGGTATGCCGGAGTATGCCGAACAGGCGGCTCATAAGGAACTGGATCGCCTTGCGCACATGAATCCGTCATCGGCTGAATACACAGTTTCGCGAACATACTTAGATATTATGGTTGCTCTCCCCTGGAATAAATCGACCGAAGATAAGCTGGACCTAAAGCGAGCCAAAAAAATACTTGATGAAGATCACTTTGATCTTGAAAAAGTCAAGGATCGCATCCTTGAACATCTGGCTGTTAGAAAATTAAAGTCTGACATCAAAGGTCCAATTCTCTGTTTTGTTGGTCCTCCCGGAGTGGGTAAAACTTCTCTCGGCAAATCTATCGCCCGTGCAATGGGTCGTGAATTTTCCCGTGTCTCATTGGGAGGTATGCGCGATGAAGCGGAAATAAGGGGGCATCGCCGGACATACATTGGTGCCATGCCGGGACGTATAATTCAATCAATCAAGCGATGCGGATCTAACAATCCGATTATAATGCTTGATGAAGTTGATAAGCTTGGTTCTGATTTTAGGGGCGATCCTTCATCGGCTCTTCTTGAAGTTTTGGACCCGGAACAGAATGATTCATTT
>DAOWMZ010000185.1 GCA_030642845.1 Candidatus Zixiibacteriota bacterium | reverse complement strand
TTGCGGTACCGATGCCTGTGAATTCGATGAAGCTGCACCAACTAATTGCCGGCTTTGGGGCAATCGTTTTTCATATACCATGGCTAATGAAATAAGTTTTCAATATTATTATGGGGGTCCGGTATATGTTGTTAAAAACTGTATGTTTAATATTGCTGAAAATACAATAAAAGATCGCCAACTGTCCGCGGGTTTAGTTATGATCAACAATACTATGATAACTTGTAGCGCAGCGTGGAATAAGGGTACTGATTTTATTCAATATACATATGCCAGGAATAATATTTTCTGTGACATATCTGGTGAAACAGCAGTGTTTTACCGGTGTGAAGACTTTCTTCGCGATCCGGTAACTATAGATTTGGATTATAATGCATACAGTGGCAGCCTACAGGGTGAGAATTGGGATAGTAATAAATGGAGCAGTGAGGAAGCAGCTATTTTAGCAGATCATTCACCTAAAACACTAGTAGCATTCAAGAATATGTTTGGGATGGAGAAACACGGATTTTTAGTTACATATAATGAATGTTTTGATGCGGTTATTCCCGGAGGTCTTCCTCTTGGAGATATTTGGAATACTAATTTTAGCGCACTTCATCCGGATTTGCGCTTAAGAAATACATCACCGGTTATAAATGCAGGGTTTGCTATTCCAAATATAATTGGAGGTTATAATGGAGATGCACCTGATATGGGAGCATTGGAATACGGCAGAAGCCTCCCTGAATGGGGACCCCGTGCTACGGATTGGGTATATCCATTTGTAGCAGAGAATCAGGGTCCTTTGACTGTCTTATGATTTATAAGGTAATAAATAGAGAAGGTTGGAAAGGGGTAACTAGACAATTTTGTGTAAACACTAACTGAGAAGTGGTTTTCTCAACTGTCAAAATAGAGAAAGCCATAATCGGAAGATTACTATTTATAGTTTTATTTCAGTTTGCTATTCCAAGAAGGTATCAACCAGTTGTTCAAGGCCGAGATGACCGATCAGGTAGGCTATGAAAAACATTCAAAAGAAGGTGAAAACAGCGGTAATTCCCGGAACGGTGAGTTTGATCCTCAGGTGGAAAAATAAAAATCAACAGGGATCAGCCCGTATGTTGGTATTTTCGATGAAGCTTTGAAATTCTCCTAAATTCTCCGTAATTTTAATATGTTGCATATCATATTTGCTTTATAACTAACTCAAATATAACTTTTTAAGCCAAGACATGCAACATTTTCTGTCTACATAATCATTTCATTATCGACAAGAAAACTTGAGTTGACTAACTTTATATATTATGAAAATAGCTATCACAAAAAATCATGAATTTTCAAACATGAGTGATAGTGAGCTTTGGAACGAGCTTAAGAAGAGCAAGCCTGATGCACTTCATGTTCTTTTCTATAAATATTATAACGATTTGTATTTTTACGGAACCAAATTAGTAAATGATAACAACCTGATCATTGATACCATTCAGGATCTGTTTTCTCTCTTGTGGGAGAACAAAAAAAGACTATCAGATGTCCAGCATATAAAGGCATATTTATTTCAAATATTTCGAAATAAATTACTTAAAGGTTCTCAAAAAAGTGTTGGCTTTTTCTCATTTAAGGATATCAGTAAAATTCCCGAGAAAGAGTTTATTCTTTCACAGGAAGATATTATCATTGAACAGGAAACCAGATCACAAATATCGAAAACAATCATTACTGTTCTTGAAGAGTTGACAAACAAACAAAAAGAGATACTATACTTAAAATTCTATTGTAATCTGTCAAATACTGAAATTTCCCAGACCTTATCAATTAATAAACAATCGGTTTCCAATTTGCTAAACAGATCAATCAATACACTCCGAAAAAAAATAAAAAAGTTCTAAAGTTTTTCATTTCAATTGAGTATCTAATCGACTTTTTATACTCTTATATTATAACAAGACTCAATTTTTATGAAAGATTTTTCAACCTACAGATTTGAAGATTTTATTACTGATGCATCTTTTGTTAATTATGCCAAAGGATTAGAACCTGAAGATATTACAATATGGAAAGAGTGGCTGGCAAAGAATCCCGGTAATCACAAAACCGCTGAAGAAGCCAAAAACTTTATTATCCATCTTTTTCCCAGAAAGAGATTACTACCAGGAAAATTTATTGATAATGAGTGGAATCGTTTAGATAATAAACTGGATTTAAGTAATAGGAGAGTCTCTGCTGCAGCCAGGTTTGGAGTAAAAATTAAATTATGGCATTATGCCGCGGCCATTGTATTTCTAATTTCAGTATTAGGTGCTTTATTCTCCAAATCAATTTTTAATCAGTATGAACTGATCACAGATACTGAAATTATTGTTCCCAAAGGACAAATCAGGAATATTCTGTTACCTGATGAAACACTTGTTATTTTAAATTCTGACACAAAACTAAGTTATAACAGCAACCTCGGAAAGAAAAACAGGGAGGTTTATCTTGAAGGAGAGGCATATTTTGATGTAACTTACAATTCCAGTAAACCATTTATTGTACATACTTGTGAAAACGAGATAAGAGTTCTTGGTACTGCTTTTAATGTAAAAGCATACCCTGACGGGAACATTCATCAGATAAGCCTTGAAAGAGGGAAAATAATGATCTCTGATCAAAATCAGGAATCTTATACTCTAAATCCAAATCAAACATATCTTCTTATCCGGGATATTAATTCTTCGAAAACATTTATGACTGAAAACGTGGAAGAGTATTCTTCATGGACAAAAGGGAAGATTATCCTCAGAAATCGTTGTTTTAGCGATATTGCTATGGACCTTGAACGATCATATAAAGTGAAATTTGACATACAAAACAAACAAATCCTTTGTTGCCGGTTTACTGGTGAATTTTCAAGGGATGATGACATCAAAAAAATCCTGGAAATTATTAGTCTGACATCACATTTTAGTTTTAAGATAGCCGGGGATACAATCATTATCAACTAGCACATGAAAACTGATCATCATTTTCCACATTTGCGATTCAAATACCTGATATTCTTAAATCTCATATTTTTCTTGATTTCGATATCAGCAGTTGCACTATCTCAGGAATCCAATCAAACAAAAACACTGCGTGAAGTATTTCAATATATTGAGAATCAGACTGATTACAGCGTTTTTTACCATAACGATCAGTTTGACCTAAGCAAAGAGGTCACATTTTATTCCGGACAGACAGATGTTGACAATATTCTTGCTCTTGCATTAAGAGATATGGAACTCAGCTATAAATATGTCGACGACCATATTGTAATTATTCCTCAGGCAACTGTTAATGAATCAACTCAAGGTTTTGTTGTCAAAGGGAATGTAAAAGACGAAAGTGGAGAGACTCTTATCGGAGTATCCATTAGTCTAAAAGGAACCACAACGGGCACGATTACCGATCTTGACGGAAATTATATGATTGAGGTAACTGATATGAATGCGGTTATGGTTTTCTCATATGTGGGGTATGAAACCATAGAAGAGCCCATTAACGGACGCACAGAAATCAATATTACGATGCATATGAGTGTCGTGGCCATGGATGAAGTAGTGGTTATCGGATATGGTACAAAAAAGCAAAGTGATATCATAGGATCGGTCTCGGTCATTAAATCGGAGGAGCTGGCAGGCCTACCGGTGCCCACTATTGATCAGGCTCTCCAGGGCAAAGCTACAGGAGTAAAAGTAACTCAGTTTTCAGGTGCTCCGGGTGAAGGCGTGGTGGTTCGTATCAGAGGAATCGGAACAATAAATGACAATGATCCCCTGTATATAGTTGACGGCATACCAACCAAAGATGCTTTCAATACACTCTCCCCTGTTGATATAGAGTCCATCTCTATATTAAAAGATGCATCAGCCGCTTCAATATACGGCGCAAGGGCAGCAAACGGAGTGATATTGATTACTACTAAAAAAGGAGGAAAGGGCGCTCCGCGAATTAACTACAGTACATACACCGGTGTACAAAGTGCTTATAATCTGACTGAAATGACAAACAGGGATCAGTATACAGAGCTTTATAATGAAGCTGCTGTTGCTGATGGCCGGACAATTATCGATCAGGAAATGATCGATACATTGCCGGATACCGATTGGTGGGAAGAAATTTTCAGACCAGCTTTAATAACAAACCATCATTTGACCGTTAGCGGCGGAACCGAAGCCACCAATTATCTGGTATCTGGAAATTATTTTAAACAGGATGGGATCATCCTTAATTCGGGATATGACCGGTATTCAATAAAAACCAGTATTAATACAGCGCTCTCGAAGAAAATATCGGTCGGGACCAATATTAATCTTGCCAGATCTGCTACTGATGTTGTCGGAAATTCAGGAGACGGATACATGGGCAACGGAGGAAGTGTTGTTCGTTATGCATTTTTCAGAACTCCAATCTATCCGGTCCACGATAATAATGGTGAATATATAGACTATTATCCCATGCAAGCGCATATTTTCGGCGATGGCTACAACCCGGTAGGGTTTGCTGAAAAGTATGACTGGACAATATTAGATAACCGTGTTTTCGGGAATGCTTATATCAATTGGCAGATCTTTGATGCGCTTACTTTTAAATCTGATTACGGGATCGATCAGAATGTCATAGATGAAAAAAGATTCAATGAAAACTGGGGGTATCAGGGAAGGATCAATAATCCCAATTCGATGACAGAATCATCAACATATATTAATATTCAAACCTGGAAGAATACCCTGACATACGATAAAGATTTCAATGGAAGACACAGTCTGAATGTGCTGTTGGGATCTGAAATAATCAGAAGCAATGCTCACGGACATTCAAGTTCTGCCCAGAACTTTCCTGATCAGATACCTAATCTGAGGTATCTGCGCAACGGAACCACGAATGAACGTGTCGATGGCTGGCAGGAAAATTGGGCTCTGTTTTCTCTGTTTGGGCGTGTAGCATATAAGTATAAAGATAAATATCTGGCCGAATTTGTATTACGCCGGGATGGTTCTTCCCGTTTCGGAAGCAATAATCC
>DAOWMZ010000019.1 GCA_030642845.1 Candidatus Zixiibacteriota bacterium | reverse complement strand
TTCATGGTTATCTATTTGCCCCTTTTTCCACCTTTTCTGCCGGAAGCTTTAGAAGGCGGAGAAGGTTTCCTTCCTTTATTAAGTTCCGGTTTGGTTGCCTTATCGCCGGGCAAACCCTGCTCTTCAAGAGTAGGATCAGTTAGACAGATTTCTTCGCTTCCATTCAACCCATCAATAATTACAATATACATATCGTTGCGCTGGCCTACTGTAACTTCCCGTTTCTTTTTATTTTCAAGATAAACAAGAGTTTGACCTTCTTTTTCAAAAACAGATTCGATAGGAATCGAAATAATATCCTGAAGGCGTTCTATTACAATACGACAGGATGCTGATATACCGGGTTTTAATCTTTCATCTTTTTCTATGATTTTAACTTCAACATCGAAAACATTGATCCTTGATCCGGATTCTTTACGGCGAGCAAGAGTACTTTTCTTTGTAACTAAACCTGTAAACTGAATGTCAGGGATAGCATCAAGCGTTATTACCACTTCCTGCCCCGTATCAACTTTATTAGCATCAATTTCTGAGACAGTGGTTTCGACCATCATCTCACCCAGATCAGGAATATCAATTAATCCCTGTCCCGGCCAGGGGGAGTCTCCTTCCTGAACTTTATCCATTTTTCCCCCTTTCCAGATTTCGAGATAGACGACTAATCCGGGTATTGGGGCTTTCATAGTTAATTGCGACAATTCATGATTGGACAGGTTTACCTTATCCTGAGCACGGTCAACTTCTACTTCTGCCTTTTCTACATCCGAAGTCAACTGGTCAAGTTTAGCTTGGAAATTTAATTCGGCCAATTCAAGTTCCATACGGGCTTCTTCAGCAATCCGGGGAGCCTCATGCTTTTTTTCATCGTAATTACGGCGAGATTTTTCCAGATCCAATTTTAATTGTTTTTCCTGGATTATATATTCCTGATTAGCTCTTACCAGAGCAGTATTTTTAATCTTCAGTGTGGATTCATGCTCGGCTAAATCAGCCATCTGCTGGGTAGCATCAAACTTGATGATTACATCCCCTTCATTAACAGTGATCCCTTCGGGAGCGAGCCAGGTTATTTGTAATCCGCGTATTCTGGGAGCAGATAAGGTAACAGCTCGAGTAGCGCTGACAGTACCATTCTCATTTAATGCGATTAAAAATTCCCCTTTTTGTACGAATACAGTAGGAATGTCAATTGATTTTGTGAAAATGGCATTAACAACGAAATAACTACCAAGAATTATAGCAATACTAACTACTATATAAATATATCGTTTTTTCATTAAGCTGTACCCTTTAATTGAAAGGAAATGTTACGAGGTATGAAGTGCTTTATCATGTAATTAGTTACTCTTTTTTATGAAAATTGTTGCGGCTTTTTAGATTTTCCAGCGTCGATGTGTCCACATCCATTGATCGGGGTATTTTCTGATCCCTTCTTCAAAGAATTTATTACATTCAATTGTTATACGATTGATTTCCTTTTCGGGATCATTGTTTTTGTCAGGATAGAGGGGTTTCCCTGCCATGATAACATGACGGTCAAAGCTTTCCCTGCGCATCAGATAGGGGAGAACCGGACTTCCGATTTTTACTGCAAACGATGCCGGACCTTTTGCGGCAGCAGCTTTACGACCTAAAAAATCAATAGGTAATCCGCTGCCGGTGTGCTGGTCGGCTACCAAGCCAACCAAGTTATTACCTTTAAGAGCTTTGAATACACCTCTAATGCTTGATTTGAGAGGGATAATTCCCACATCCATAGATTTACGAAATTCAATAAAGAGATTATCTACTTTGGTATTATGCTGGGTTCCCACTAAAAAATTCATAGGGTAGCCCATGCAGCCAAACCATGCTCCTAACATCTCCCAGCAGCCAAAATGAGCAGTTGTAATAATTCCACCCCGGCCTTTATTAAAGGCTTCTTCGATATTATCAATCCCATCACCGATTACAATTTCTTTTATTCTATCCTTGCTGGTAACACCAAAGCGCGAAAACTCTACCATAGTACGGCCGATATTCCTGAACACCCTTCGGGTGATTTCTTTAATTTCTGTATCAGAAAGATCACTTCCTAAGCTTTGCGTGAGATTATCACGGCAAATATTCTTTCTGGATCCTGCCAACAGATGAGCAAGCGAACCCAATCCGGCTCCTAAACTGTCAGCTCTTTTGGGTGACAGCATCTGAGCCAGTTTCACACCGAATAGAGTAATGGCATATTCAGCGTTGTGGCTTAGCTTCGCCATGGCTCGTCATCATCATCTAATTTTTCCGGATTATCCGGATCACCGTAATCAAAATCGGTGGAATGCAGTTTTTCTTCTTCTTCCCATTTTTTGTAATACTGGCGTCTTTTCTTATATTTTAAAATGGCACCTATAATTACAATAATGGCTAAACCTAACCATAAATACATAGTATCCGCAAACAAAGTTATAAGGTTATAATGTTTGGACAGATATAATCTGACCTCTTCATTGAATTCTTTCTGGTTTGCTCCGGTGGAAGCAATCAGAGCATTATCGATAGATGCACCCGAAGCAATACTATCAAGAAATATATTAATGGCATTAATACCGTAGTTATCAAAAAAGTATTTTACTGAAAGATATGACTGAGCATAAGCAACATGGGCTTGAGATTGATTGAAGCGATTTACTTTTCTGATTTCCTCAAGATCGAAAAAATCACCAAATACAGCAGTTTTGCTCATCGCCAGATTATCCCCCCAGCCCCATTCGGTAGAGGTAAGCATTGCCATTCCTTCATCGAACCATCGAGGTACATCATGAAGTCCGGTTCTATGCGACAAGGCAAGATGAGTATATTCGTGCGCTAATAATTCGGATAATGGCTTATTCAGGTTAAACTTATCTGGTGACTTTATCGCAATTAATCTTTGCGGGGGATAAGCTGCTGCCGCTCCCCAATCCGGAAAACGGCCTTTTATTATTTTCTGAAAATAGTTGAGGTCATCAATTATATATACATTGATTTTATAATCTACCCTGTCCCCGAGCATTTTTTCGAGATGTGTTTTTGTTGAAAGAAGCAGGCTGTCAGAAAAGTCCAGATAGTTGGTATTGTCTAAATAATAAATAAAATGTTCTTTTTCAATGGGTTCAGGGGGAGTGTATCTTTCCGCTAAAACAGAACCGGAAAAAATAAGTAGAATAATTGCAATATTATATAAAAATAATCTCATTATCATTTGGACAATGTAATTATAAAACAGCTTTTCGGCAAGTCAGACCTGATTAAAATAATCCCTTGTGGAACAAATTACTATATAGTGCGGTTAACACAATAAACCAGTAAGAATATTAAATGTATTAGCTTATAAGGTAGGAGTGTAATGAACATTTTTGAATTTGCAATGCAGATGGAAACCGACGGCAGGAACTATTATCTGGATCAAGCCGAAAAAACTGATCATCCCATGCTTAAGAAAATTCTTTTGGAGATGGCTGATGATGAATTGAAACATTATAATCTTTTTGAGAAACTTCGCGATGGTCATGTTGCCGAATATGAAGAAACCAAGAAGACAACAATAGTGGCTTCGGTAAAAAATATTTTTCAAACGATGAAAGATGAAGGGACCGAATTTTCCAGTGATAAAAATGTGGTAAATATCTGGACGCAGGCTTGTGAAGTGGAAAAGAAGGCCGAGAAATATTATCGTGAGAAAGCTGATGAAACAGATGATGATAACGCCAAAAATATTTTGAATCGTATTGCTGATGAAGAACATTTGCACTGGATGACTATTGATAATGTCATTAGCTATCTTAACAAACCGGATCAGTTTCTGGAAAATGCCGAATGGGGTAATCTGGAGAATTTGTAATAAAATCACCATATTTTGTAAAAATATCTTGCTTAAATGAAATATTTCCAATAAGATTGATTCTATAAGCTTTATTAAAAGCGGGAGTAACTCAGCTGGTAGAGTAACAGCCTTCCAAGCTGTTCGTCGCGAGTTCGAACCTCGTCTCCCGCTCTTTTTTTATTTCAAGAGCTCATTATTACAGAAGATTAATAGCCAGCACTGTATAACCTTTTGTCGTGCATGGGCTTGGCTGTGTCGATAGGGGAGATGTGGCTACAGCATATTTAAAATGTACTTTTTTTGCACAAATATTGTGAAGAAGTTGCTTATTTTTCCGAAAAAAGAGTAGGATTGGTTTTGTTAAAAACTTGTCAGGCAATTATTTTTTTCAAAAATAAGGAAAAATCCCCTTGACACGTTCAAAGCTAAAGTGATATATTCAAGATTCCCGTATGGGCACTTGTGGCCTTATTTTTTTTGGCCAAAAGTGATAAATGCGAATTAATAAAGTCGCCCAGATAGCTCAGTCGGTAGAGCACATCCTTGGTAAGGATGAGGTCACCAGTTCAATCCTGGTTCTGGGCTATAGTATATTTTTTGGAGGCAAGCCTTAGTCATGGCGAAGGAGAAATTTGAACGGACAAAGCCCCACGTAAATGTGGGCACGATTGGTCATGTGGACCATGGTAAGACTACATTAACAGCGGCAATGACAATGGTATTGGCGCGTAAGACAGGAACGGCGATACGTTCTTTTGATTCGATCGACAATGCCCCCGAAGAGCGCGAGCGCGGCATAACGATTGCGACGGCTCATGTGGAGTACGAATCAGAGAATCGTCACTATGCACATGTTGACTGTCCCGGTCACGCCGATTATGTAAAGAACATGATCACCGGTGCTGCCCAGATGGACGGCGCTATCTTAGTAGTATCAGCAGCTGACGGTCCGATGCCTCAGACGCGCGAGCACATTTTATTGGCTCGTCAGGTTGGTGTCCCTTATATCATAGTATATATGAATAAGGTTGACCAGGTAGATGATCCTGAGTTGTTGGACCTTGTCGAACTTGAAGTTCGCGATCTTTTGAGCCAGTACAAATTTCCTGGTGATGACATCCCGGTTATTCGTGGTTCAGCTCTTGAAGCGATGACTGCCGGAGCGGATGAGTCGAAGGCGATGGATGATCCTGCGTTTAAATCGATCTATGAACTTATTGATGCTTTGGACAATTATATTCCAGAGCCGAAACGAGAGACGGACAAGCCGTTTTTGATGCCTGTCGAAGATGTTTTCAGTATCACCGGTCGTGGGACAGTAGGTACTGGTCGTATTGAGCGCGGCATCATCAACAAGGGTGAAGAGGTAGAGATAGTCGGCATTCGCGACACACGCAAGACAGTAGTGACCGGAGTAGAGATGTTCCGCAAGCTTCTTGACAGTGGTGAAGCGGGTGATAATGTAGGTCTTCTTCTTCGCGGCGTCGATAAGGATGAGATTGAGCGCGGAATGGTATTGGCCAAACCTGGATCGATCACGCCCCACACAAGATTTAAAGCAGAAGCATATATATTGACGAAGGAAGAGGGCGGGCGTCATACGCCGTTCTTTAGCGGTTATCGTCCCCAGTTCTATTTCCGTACAACCGATGTAACGGGTGTAGCGACACTTCCAGATAATATAGAAATGGTAATGCCCGGAGATAACGTAGCGATGTCGATAGAGTTAATAACTCCGATCGCTATGGAGAAAGAGTTGCGTTTTGCAATTCGAGAAGGTGGCCGCACCGTCGGCGCTGGCGTTATCTCAGAGGTTATTGAATAAGGATAGATTGCGGATATGAACGTGCAAAAAATACGTATTAGGCTCAAGGCATATGATCATTATGCACTGGACCGTTCGACAAAGGAGATTGCTCAGACAGTCCTTCGTACCGGAGCTAAAATTATTGGACCGGTTCCATTGCCAACTAAAAGAACTGTTTATACTGTTTTACGATCACCTCATGTTGATAAGAAATCTCGTGAGCAGTTTGAAACCAGAATACATAAGCGGTTGATTGAAATTTTTGATTCTACTCCGCAGACTGTAGATGCATTAATGAAGCTTGATCTGCCGGCGGGTGTTGATGTGGAGATTAAGACCTGACGACAGGAAGGGTTGATATGAAAGAGATCTTAGGCAAAAAAATCGGTATGACCCGTATCTTCGAGGAATCAGGCGAAGCCGTTTCGGTTACTGTTCTTGAAGCTGGTCCGTGTCCTGTGGTGGCATTGAGAACCAAAGATAAACATGGTTACGATGCTGTTCAGGTTGGTTTTGGAAAACGGCGCAAAAACCGGATTAATAAACCGACAGCCGGACATTATAAAAAAGCTGATATTGAACCTTCTCAATATCTTCGAGAAATCAAAACTGATGAAGAAGGAATTGACGTAGGTTCGGTTCTTAAAGTTGATATATTTAAAGTGGGTCAGAAAGTAGATGTAACAGGTATCTCACGCGGACTTGGTTTTGCGGGTACTATAAAAAGACATCATTTCAGCGGTGGGAATAAAACTCACGGTCAATCTGATCGCTTGCGTGCTCCGGGTTCTATTGGACAATCCTCGTATCCATCTCGCGTTTTTAAAGGGATGAAGATGTCCGGACGGATGGGTAAAGACAAAGTCACTACCCTGAATCTGCGTATTGTAAGGATTATTGAAGAAGAAAATCTTATGCTTGTTAAAGGTGCGGTTCCGGGAAACAAGGGATCTATAATAAAGATCCGTGTTTCAAACCGGGCTAAGTAGTTGGATTTAATATAATGAATGTAAAAGTTTATAACCAGGATGGTCAGGAAGTCGGTACCGTTGATCTGAAAGCGGAAGTGTTTGGAGTCGAACCAAATGAAGCGATAGTTCATCAGTATGTAGTTAACTATCTTGCCCGACAAAGACAGGGTAATTCCAGCACGAAAACCCGACGTGAAGTCAGGGGCGGCGGACGTAAGCCGTATCGTCAAAAAGGAACAGGCCGAGCTCGTGCCGGAACTATTCGCTCACCTCTGTGGCGTGGTGGTGGTACGGTATTTGGCCCGCACCCGCGTTTATACGGATCAAAGTTCCCGCGTAAAATGAAAAAAATTGCACTTCAGTCTGTTTTTTCTTCGAAGGCTCAGTCGGAACAGATTAAGGTCCTTGACAAAATAGAGTTGAAAGAAATTAAAACTAAAAATATAGTAGGTATGATTTCTAAATTTGATCTGGCAGGTAAAAAATGTTTGGTACTTGATGAAGGACTAAACAGGAATCTTGCTATGTCATGCCGCAATATACCTAAGGTGAAATACTGCCGGGCTAGTTTGGCTAACGGTTATGATCTGTTGAATGCGGATTGTGTCTTTATTACCAAAGCCGGTCTGGAAAAAGTTGGGGAGGTGTTCTCATGAACCGTGATCCCCGGTTGATAATTAAAAGTCATATCAATACGGAACGCTCAATGTTAATTCGTGAGCAGAATAATGACTATGTCTTTGAAGTTGAAAAGAAGGCTAATAAGCCACTGATCAAGAGAGCTGTTGAAAGTGCTTTTAAGGTCAAAGTTGATTCGGTACGCACTATGATTATGCCGGGTAAAGTTCGGCGAATGGGACGTAACGTTGGCAAAACACCTGTCTGGAAAAAGGCGATTGTTCGTCTTAAAAAGGGCGAGGTTATCACTATGTTTGAGAATTTGTAATAAGTGAGGATGGATTCCAACTATGGCTGTTAAAAAATTTCGTCCCGTAACTCCATCATTGCGTTTCAGGACAGTCTCGACTTTTGATGAAATTACTTCTACTGTTCCTGAAAAATCATTGTTAGAGCCGAACCGCAAAAGTGGTGGCCGCAATAACAAAGGTCGTATTACTGCCTACTGTCGAGGCGGGGGACATAAGCGCTTTTACCGTATCATTGACTTTAAGCGCAACAAACATGATATTCCGGCCCGGGTAGCTTCGATAGAATATGATCCTAATCGTTCAGCTCGAATTGCATTATTGCATTATGTTGATGGCGAGAAAAGATATATCCTGGCTCCGAATGAATTAAAAGTCAATGATCGGATAGTTTCTGGTGAAAATGTTGAAGTCAAAATTGGTAATGCAATGCCTTTGGCAAAAATGCCGCTTGGCTCAACTGTTCATAATATTGAAATGAAACCGGGTAAAGGCGGCCAGATGGCTCGCTCTGCCGGTTCTATGGTTCAACTGGTGGCTAAAGAAGGCAAAAAAGCTATTCTTAAGATGCCGTCAGGTGAAGTTCGTACTGTTCCTATTATTTGCTATGGTACAATCGGACAGGTTTCCAATGTAGATCATAAAAATGTTGTCTGGGGAAAAGCTGGTGCCAGTCGCTGGCGCGGTCGTCGTCCCTCGGTTCGCGGAGTTGCAATGAACCCGGTTGATCACCCGATGGGTGGTGGTGAAGGACGCAGTTCTGGCGGACGTCACCCCTGTACCCCCTGGGGTAAGCCGACTAAAGGATATAAAACGCGTAGTAAACGTAAATCAAACGATCATTTAGTACAGGATCGTAGAACAAAAATTTAATAGTTGATGGAGTATAGTAGATGCCACGGTCACTGAAAAAAGGACCATACGTAGAAGAAAGACTCGCTGGTAGAGTTGAAAAGCTTAACAATAGTGGTGACAAACGCGTCATCAAAACCTGGTCGCGCCGTTCTACCATAACACCTGACTTTGTCGGGCATACGGTAGCGGTGCATAACGGAAATAAGTTCATTCCGGTTTACATTACCGAGAACATGGTAGGACATAAATTAGGTGAATTTTCACCTACTCGTACCTACCGCGGTCATGGTGGTAGATTGGCTGAACGTTCTTCCTCTTTGAAAGGTTAGGTTGAGTGATGTTAGTTAAAGCTATTGCCAGGTTGAAATATTTGAGTATCCCGCCTCGCAAAATGCGGTTGGTGGCTGATATGGTGAAGAAAATGCCGGTTGAAAAAGCGCTAAACATACTTAATTTTACACCTAAGATTGCTGCTGTTCATCTGGCGAGAACTATTAAATCAGCAGCTGCAAATGCTCTTTCAACAGAAGGTACCGATCACTTGCGACCGGAAGATCTCATTATCAGCGATATTGCTGTAGATAACGCACCGACTGCCAAACGAATTCAATTCCAGTCAATGGGACGTATTTTCAGAATTCGCAAACGTCATTGCCACCTTATGGTGCAAATCGAAGGTGAGATGGATGTTGCTGAAACAGTGAAAGCTGCTAAGAAAAAAGCCAAAAAGACTGGCGAAAAAGAACCTGAAACAAAGGTGAAAAAGGCTACAGCTAAGAAGAAGACTACTGTCAAGAAGGCTACTGTCAAAAAGGCTCCTGCGAAAAAGAAAACGACAGTCAAAGCTAAAGCAGCTAAAGTAGATAAGGTAGAAAAGAAATCAGCAACTAAGACAACCCAAAAAGATTCCGGCATTAAAGCCAAAAAGGAATCCGAAGATAAAAAGTAAATTTTTACTTAGGATATAAGGAGAGTAGCTTGGGACAGAAAACTAATCCGATCGGCTTAAGGCTGGGAATAACCAGAACCTGGAACAGCAGGTGGTTTGCTTCAGATCGGAATTTCTCTGACCTTATTTTTGAGGATCTGATGATCAAGCGATATATTAATAGGCGTCTTGATAACGCCGGTATCGCTGCCGTGAGTATTTCACGTGCTCCTAAAAAGGTAACGATTGACATTCATACATCACGTCCGGGTATTGTTATCGGTCGTAAAGGTGCTGAGGTTGACCGTCTTCGCAGCGAGCTTCAAATGCTTACCAAAAAAGACATCATGCTCAATATTGTTGAAGTGCGCAAACCTGAACTTAATGCCCAGTTGGTGGCTGATTCTATTGCTCATCAGCTCGAAGGTCGTATTGCCTTCCGAAGAGCAATGAAAAAATCACTGGCAGCTACTATGAGAATGGGAGCTGTAGGTATTAAGATCCAATGCGGCGGTCGTTTGGGTGGAGCAGAAATTGCTCGTAGTGAAAAATATCACGAAGGACGTGTACCCCTACATACACTCAGAGCCGATATTGATTATGCGACTTCTACTGCCAATACTACCTACGGTACTATTGGTGTCAAGGTCTGGATTTGTCGAGGTGAAATTCTTGATCGAGCTAAACACTTCTCCGGTGATGAGAAGGTCGATCAGGGGCATGCCGGTCCTCCTTCACGTCAGAGAAAAGGACGTCCCGGTGACAGAAAACATAAACGCCCTCGTGGTCGTGTGCGTAGAGCCGGACAACCGACAGGTGGTGGTCCCCAGCCAAAAGGTCGTCGTCCTGATAAGAATATGCAATCCCAAAAAAGGTCTGATAATGATAATAGGCCTGCTGCTCCTAAAGCAGATAAAGGGAAAAAAGATTCACCTAAGACGGGATCGCAAAAACTAAATCCACCCAAAAAAGATGCGGAGTAATTACTTATGTTAATGCCAAAAAAAGTAAAATATCGCAAACAACAGCGTGGTCGTATGGGTGGAAAAGCCAAGGGTGGTTCGAATGTGAATTTTGGCGAATTCGGTTTGAAAGCTATGGAACCATGTTGGCTTACTAATCGTCAGATTGAAGCGGCTCGTATTGCTATGACCCGTTCAATTAAGCGTGGTGGTAAAGTATGGATCAGAGTCTTTCCGGATAAACCAGTTACCAAAAAACCGGCGGAAACTCGCATGGGTAAAGGTAAAGGAGCTCCTGAATACTGGGTTGCAGTGGTTAAACCGGGTCGTATTCTATTTGAAATTGAAGGGGTTACAGTTGAAATGGCCAAAGAAGCTTTAAGGCTTGCCGCTAATAAACTTCCCTTGAAAACCAAGTTTATAACTCGCGCGGAAACAGAAGGAATATAACGGTGTTAAAGATTCAATCATTGAGAGAAATGACCCGCGATGAACTCCTGCAGAAAAGAAGTGACTTGTTGGATGAACAGTTTAATTTAAATATGCGGAAATCGGTTAAAGCTTTGGATAATCCTCTTCGCTTAAGATATATACACCGGGAAATTGCAAAGATTTTGACGGTTCTGCATGAAGATGAAACGGGTATTCGCAAATTAGCTGATAGTAAAATAAGTATTTTGCCGGAATCCGGCACCAAATAAAGGAAGAAGGTAAGTAAGGTCTTACTTATGGCTGAAACGAAAAACAGAAACCAGCGCAAAGTACGTACTGGAACAGTAACATCGGATAAGATGGATAAAACCATTATCGTTCGTATTGACCGTACCATGAGGCATCCTGTTTATCAGAAGGTTTTCAGGACTAGTTCAAAAGTATATGCGCATGATGAGAAAAACAATGCCAGAATTGGTGATGTTGTCCAGGTGATGGAAACCCGTCCCCTCTCAGCCACCAAACGCTGGCGTTTAGTAGAAATAGTAACCAGGGCCAAATAGCCCGTAACATGAGATAATAGACTGGTCTTGTGCTAAGCAAGGATGAATATAGATGATTCAGGAATACACTATCTTAAATGTAGCCGATAATTCAGGTGCCAAAAAAGCCATGTGCTTTAGAGTTCTTGGTGGACGAAAACACGGTGCTACAGTCGGAGATGTAATCGTGGTGGCGATCAAAGAAGCTATCCCGGGCGGAACGGTAAAAAAATCCGAAGTCTGCCAGGCGGTAGTGGTTAGAACTAAAAAGGCGCTGCAGCGAAAAGACGGCTCATTGATTCGCTTTGCGGATAATGCGGCTGTGATTATTAACGAGCAGATGGAGCCTCGGGGAACACGTATTTTTGGTCCCGTTGCTCGTGAACTTAGAGACAAAAAATTTATGAAGATTATTTCCCTCGCCCCAGAGGTATTGTAACGGGGACATGATTTATGCGGATTAAAAAAGGTGATACAGTTTATATCAGAACCGGACAGAACAAAGGGAAAACCGGAAAAGTTTTGTTCGTGAATGAATCAAAAAATAAAGTGCTGGTAGAAGGTGTTAACATGAGAAAAAAACACCAGCGACCCACTCAAAAAAACCCCAAAGGGGGTGTGCTGTCAATTGAAGCTCCTGTTCATTTGAGCAATGTAGCTCTTTACAGCAGTACTTTGTCGGGTCCGACTAAAGTATCTACCAAGATCCTTATTGAGGGTGGCAAGAAACAAAGAGTTCGTATCTGTCGTAAGACCGGCGAAGAGATTTGAGGTAGCGAAAAATGTCGATTATAAAAGATAGATATATCAATGAAGTTGTTCCCAAACTTCTAAAAGATAACAAATACAAATCATCGATGCAGGTCCCTCGGATGAGTAAGATAACTCTAAACATCGGTGTCGGCGAAGCTACCCAGAACTCCAAAGCTCTTGATGCTGCTGTTGAAGATCTTGCCAAGATTACCGGACGCAAACCTCTGATAACCAGAGCTCGGAAAAGTATTTCTAATTTCAAGCTTCGTGAGGGAATGCCGATCGGATGCTGCGTGACTTTACGCCGCGATGCAATGTGGGAATTTATGGATCGTTTGGTCAATGTGGCTATTCCTCGTATCAGAGACTTTAGAGGGATTAGCCCAAAATCTTTCGATGGTCGTGGTAATTATAATTTGGGCTTAAAAGAACAGCTTATTTTTCCTGAAATTGATTTGGATAAGATAGATAAAATTCGTGGAATGAGTATTTCTATAACGACAACAGCCAAAACCGATGACGAAGCTAAGCAGATGTTATCGGCGATGGGGATGCCGTTCCGCAAATAGGAGAGTTATGGCAAAAAAGTGTTTGTTAATTAAACAAAAAAGCGAACCGAAATACAAAGTGCGCAAATATAGTCGGTGCCGTCGCTGTGGACGACCGAGAGCATTTATGAGACGTTTCGGACTTTGCCGTATTTGTTTCAGACAAATGGCCCTGGCTGGTGATCTTCCAGGTGTAATGAAGGCCAGT